>JADLFD010000804.1 GCA_020845805.1 Verrucomicrobiales bacterium
GGCGCCCCCTGACTCCCACCGTTTCAACGCCTGAGAGCCAATCGCTGGAAGCGGTGGGGCCCGTTTCCGAAATGGGGAACAAAGAAAACCGAAAACCCTCTTGCATGAGTGGCCCCCCGGCACGCATGCTTTGCGGACTTAGACGCGGGGTGGAGCAGCCCGGTAGCTCGTCAGGCTCATAACCTGAAGGTCCTAGGTTCAAATCCTAGCCCCGCAACCAATTTCCATTGCACCGCAACGACTTAAGCCGCTGGCCTCCAGCGGCTTCGTCGTTTTCTAGAGGCCAAACCCGCCCGAACCCGGTCTCCGTGAAATCCCCTGCAATTCCGTGCCTACGCGGGCGGAGTTGTGGAACAAAGGTACCGTAAAACCGGGCCGGAACGGCGGCAGGTTCAAGTCGTACTGATAGCCGAGGACGAATCGGCCAGCGCGTGGCGGAGAATATTGGACTTCGGGCGACCGGTCGGCTCCGGTGCGTAGGGCAACGAGGGACGCCTGACGCCGTTTCCTCAGTGCCACTCATGCAGCCTCATCTGCTCAATAGACGATGACATATCCGTCCGTTGGGGAGGCCGCTGCCGCGGCCATGCTCCACGAAGGCAACCCGGTGACGTGCCCTCTATCGCCGACGGGCTTCCCTGCCGAATCGAACCGCTGCCATGCGACGTCGCCCCCTCTCGCCCAGCCAGTCCCCTCGGTCCAAGCCAGAAGAACCTCTCCACGGGCGGTTCCGACCGCTACCGGATGCTTGGGGTTTTTGCCCACCACGGTAGGCGCCACGGGCAGCGACGGCTGCTGACCTTGGAGACTGAGGGCCGACCAGTAGACCCGGCCAGCGGTTTCCCACGCTGCAAGGACCGAAGTCCCTGCTCTGGTAAACGAAGTGCTGCTCATCGGGCAGGCAGCGACTTTCCATGGATGGGTGAGCGCGATCTGGAAATCCAGACCGCCATCTCGCGCGACGAGCAGGAGTTGGTCGCGAAATCCAGTCTCCGAGGCTCCACGGTAAGAGATGAAGAGGCTCCCCCGCCCGTCGGCGAAGGCTTTCATGCCACAGCATCCGCACGCGCCGGTGGCCTGCTCGGTCGCCAGGCGTTCCGGAGCAAAGGATCGGCCACCATCCGGGGAATGCGCGACGAAGACGGCCCGACCCGTCTCGCCTTGTGTGTTTCCCGGTTTGGGCGCGTGCCAGGTGACGTAGACGTTTCCCCGGCCATCGGCTGCCACGGAACCACCACCGTCCAGTCCTCGCGCGTTCGTGATGACATCGCGTTCGGCTTCGAACGCGGTGCCGTCATCGTTCAGGCGCGTGTAAAGCATGGGCGCCAGCATGTGGTCGCCCCCCTTGGGGGGAGGTCCGTTCCACGCCACATGAACGCGCCCGTTCTCACCAATCGCCAGTTGGCCGCCTCGAATCGTCCCCACCGCCATGGCGCTTGCAGCCCGACCGTTGACGCGGAGCGACCTGCCGAAACCCGCATCACCGCGAGATTGGCGGGCGTAGAAGAGATCCCCGGCTGATGCGTTCCCCTTGAAATAGAGGAGATGGAGGGTGCCCTGAGCATCGGAGGCGATTTGGGGCTGGATTCCTCCGTCCGGGACGCGGACGAGGGCGATCTCGCTTTCCGCACGGGCCCGGGCCGCCGATGCGTGGATCAGAATCAGGATTACGGCGCAGATGACTGCCCGTTCGGGCCGACGGGACGCGGAGTGATTCATGGTCTTCGCCTGGGAGTGATGGGGATTATGCACGGGACGTGGGTGCCCGACCTTGTTCCCCGAACATGCTACGCGCGTCAGCCGCTATGCGAGCCATCCCCGACGTCTCCGCATGTACAATCGAGGCAGCCGTGCTTGCTGCAGGCTTGGCAATTCCTGGACAGCGCATCGCGAAGGTGGCGGCGCGCTCGGTGCAGGCGGACGGTTAGGTTGTTTCGGGTCAATCTCAGATCCTGGGCGACAAGGCTGGGCTCCTCGCCCCGAAGATCAATCCGTTCGACGAGTTCGCGGTACGTCTCCGGCAGGGCGGGAAGCAGCCGCTTGAAGCAGGCACACAGAACCCGTGCGTCGCTCGGGCTCGGTGATTCCGCAAGCCCTTGTTCGAACTGATTCAACGCCCGCGACCCCGCGGCGCGCCGTCGGTACAGGTCGATGATCGTCCGGCGCAGGATGCGATAGAACCACGCTACCGTGTGCTCGCCGGCAGCCGGCTTCTTGTCTGCCCCCAACGCCTTCAATAGGCTTTCCTGCACGAGATCCTCGGCCAGGTGGGGATCGCCGACCCGCTTCCGGGTGAATGCGACGAACGTCTCCAGGTTCTTCAGGATCACCTCGTTCATCGAATCCATGATGCCGAACCTCGCAGAATGAACGCGTTACGCCAAGGAGGTCGCGGTTCAGCGAACGTGTGTAATGATTCAACGTCGGCTGCGTTAGCCGGTGTGCATGTTGAAAACCGAACCCACCCACCGGGAAACCGAGAAGCCGTCGTGCTGCGGCGGCTACTCCCAGCCTCGGCCGCAGGCCTCCCACCCGCACTCCGCCGAAGGCCATGACCACGATCATCCTCGGGCGCAGGACCACAGACATGACCCGAGCCACGCCTATGAAGTCCCCGGCGTCACGCCTTCCCCAACCGCCAAGTATTACTGCCCGATGTGCCCAGGCGTGGAGTCGGACGAGCCTGGCTCGTGCCCCAAGTGCGGCATGGCCCTCGAACGCAATCCCGCTTGGAAGCCCGTTGGCAAGGTCGTCTACACCTGCCCGATGCATCCTGAGGTGGTGCAGGATCACCCTGGAGCCTGCCCCAAGTGCGGCATGGCGCTGGAGCCGCAGACGTTGGTTCCGGAGGCCGAGGAGGACGACTCCGAGCTCCGCGACATGACGCGTCGGTTTCGCTGGGGTGCGGTCCTGACGCTGCCCGTGTTCGTGGTGGCGATGGCCCATCTCGTCCCCGCGTGGCGGCACGCCGAGTGGGCCGTTGGGGAGGTATCGCGTTGGGGCCAGTTCCTCCTGACGACACCCGTCGTGGCTTGGGCGGGATGGCCGTTCTTCGTGCGAGCCTGGCGCTCGCTGGTTCACCGAAGCCTGAACATGTTCACCCTCATCGCCCTGGGAGTCGGCGCGGCTTACCTGTTCAGCGCCGCGGCGATGCTCTTTCCGCAGTGGTTTCCTCCCGGCACCGGGCACCCCGGCAAACCCGCGCTCTACTTTGAGGCCGCCGCGGTCGTCACTGTGCTGGTGCTGCTGGGCCAGGTGCTTGAGCTTCGCGCCCGGCAGCGAACGGGAAGCGCCCTCAAGGCGTTGATTGGCCTGTCACCAAAGACCGCGAGGCGCGTCACACCCGAGGGCGACGAGGAAGTGCCGCTGGATGCCGTGAAGCCGGGCGATCTGTTGCGCGTGCGACCGGGGGAGAAGGTTCCGGTGGATGGAATCGTGGTCGAGGGGCGCACGTCCATCGATGAATCCATGCTGAC
>JADLFD010000805.1 GCA_020845805.1 Verrucomicrobiales bacterium
ATTTCCTGCCGGCGGGGGGAGGGCAAAGCCGGGGGAAGACCGGCTTTTGCGCCCCAAGGTTCCGCGAGACCCATAGCGGTGGACGGGGGAGAATCGCTCAGGGCCCGAAGGCCGCCGTGACGAAGGGGCTTGGTTTCAAGCGTCTTCCGTCCAGGGGTTCATTTAACCTTCGCTGACCGTGGAAGACTCTCGTTACGAGGACGCTGTGAGCCAGCTCTATGAGCCCGCCTATCGGTTTGCTCGGAGTCTCGCGCGGAGTGAATCCGATGCGGGAGAGTTGACCCAGGAGGCCTTCAGCCGGCTGTTCGAGAAGCGCGACTCCATTCGGGATGAATCCAAAATGAAGTCGTGGTTGTTCACGACGCTCTACCGGGTTTTTCTTGGGTGGAAGCGGCGCGAAAACCGGTGGCCCCAGGTCGAGATCGGCGAGGCGGAGGCAGATCTTCCCCAAATCGACCCGCAGCAGGTCAGCCGTTGTGAGGCGGCCGACGTGCTGGGGGCACTCCATGCGATTGAAGAGAGGTATCGAGTGCCCCTCGCCTTGTTCTATATGGACGACCTTTCGTATGAGGAGATTGCCGCCCTGCTGGAGGTGCCCATGGGGACGGTGATGTCCCGAATTTCTCGTGGCAAAGACGCCCTGAGGAAATTACTCGCGGAGCCGAAGGCCTCCAGTGGCCCTGGCATCCTTCCGTTCCCTCCTGCGTCCACTTCTACCCAGGCCGCTCATGAATAGTGAACAGGCCAGATTCATCCTGCGGGTCTTTCGCCCGGGCGTGGATCGGCCCGATGCCCCGGAGTTTGCTCAGGCCTTCGACCGACTCCGCCAGGATCCGGAACTTGCCGAGTGGTTCGAGCGGGAGATGGCCGGTGATGCCGCCATCCGGAGAAAGCTCTCGGAGGCGGTGGTGTTCCCGCCTGGCCTTCGAGAGCCCGTGGCCGCCTCCGGTAAAGTGGTTCGAACAGGACCCCGGGTTTGGTGGCGCCGGCCGACGCTCGTCGCCCTGGCGGCGTCGGTCGTGTTACTGCTCGCACTAGGGATCCAACACGTTCGCCGTGAGCCGAATCGCAGCGAGGTGTTCGTTGCGTTTCGGGAATCAGTAGTCACTGCGGGACAGGAGAAACCCCATATCTCCTTCATGGATTCGAGTTTGCCGCGGGTACGTGAGTATCTCCAATCGCAAAGGGTGCCCGACCCTCCGGCGCTCCCCGCCAGACTCCAACCAGGGATGATCAAAGGCTGTCGTGTCCTGGAGTGGAATGGACGCAAAGTTTCCCTGATTTGCCTTGATTTCGGGGAGCAGGGGCATGTGGATCTTTTTGTCATTCAGGATGTGGCGTGGGACCCGACGGGTCCGCGGTCCGGATCCGGGCCGCTGATGGCGCAGACCGGTGGAATGAACACGGTCAGTTGGACTGAGAATGGCTGCACCTACATCCTGGCCGCCAAGGCCAGCCCGGAAGCGTTGAGGCGTCTCCTGTCCGTGTGAACGCCCAGAGCGTCCGAAACGCGGGGTGGAATCTCCGGTGCGCTCGCCGGTGGTGCCAAGTCTAGGAAGGTCGGGTGTGCTCCCGCCCGGCCAGGTCGGGAATGCGTCAGTTCGTATGCTGGTTGCCTCGCGGGTTTCCTTAAGGCGGGGCATCCCATTCAAAGGTGGGAATAAAGGGTGCCGCTGGATCCTCGGAAGAG
Source organism: Verrucomicrobiales bacterium (assembly GCA_020845805.1). GTDB lineage: Bacteria > Verrucomicrobiota > Verrucomicrobiia > Limisphaerales > CAIMTB01 > CAIMTB01. The sequence goes on from JADLFD010000805.1 coordinate 1,691, forward strand.
TGCATGGATCATCCTCCTTCCTCGAATCCCGGGACTCACCGCCACACGTGGGCCTTCCTGGCTGTGGCCGCGTTGCTCACCGCCGTGTGCCCCCGTGGCGCGGCTGCCGCAGACGCTCCCGCCCCGGTCGAGTTATCGGCGAAGCGCGCGATCCAGATCCGTTTCATGACCAAGCTGGGCGAGCGATACCAGGTCTTTCGTTCGACGGACGGTGCGATATGGACTGCGGTGGGGAACGTCGTGGCTGGAACCAGTGGCGAGGCGGTCCTGACGTTTCTCGCCGAGGCCCAAGCCAGGGAAATGTTCAAGGTGGAGACTCTCTCAGGCGAACCCGTCGAGGTGGTGAAGAGCTTGGAAGACTTCAAGCAATACCAGACTTGGCGCCTGGTGCGGACCCTGCTCGGGCCTGATCCGTTCCTGGGAGAGGCTCATGGAGGGGGGACGTTCTTTCGTTCGATTTATGTGTCCCCCGCCGATGCCAAGCGTGTGAACGGGCAGTTTCCAGCGGGCACAGTGTTCCTGAAGGAACTGCGAACCAACCACAGCGGGGCTCCAGGCGAACTCACTGGAGCGTTCACGGTCATGGTGAAGCGGGGTGGGCAGTTCAGTCCGGAAGGCAACGGCTGGGAGTATTTCATGACCGACCCCTCTTTCTCCCAGGTTTTGCTGCGCGGCGGAAGCGAGACCATGTGCTTTGGTTGCCACAGTGCCGCGAAGGATTTGGATTTTGTATTCTCTGCCGCAGCTCTCAGTCCTTAAAGTCATCTGTGTATTTCTTGCGGGTTTCGTTCGGTCTCCTCAACCTCGCAGCCTCTTAACGAGAAATCTCGCCATGCACTTTCGCCTTTTCCTGTCCTTGTTTGTTGCCGTGGGTTTCGCCTCGTTGGCGGCCGATCTGAAGCCCCTTCAGATTGGAAGCACGGTTCCGGAAGTGACGTTGCGTTCGGAGGACGACCGGGAGGTAAAACTTGGGGAGCTCGTGAAGACGAAGCCGACGGTCCTGATTTTCTACCGGGGTGGGTGGTGTCCGTTTTGCACCAAGCACCTGCAGGCTCTCGCCGGTATTCAGGAGGAAGTGCGTTCGGCGGGAG
>JADLFD010000806.1 GCA_020845805.1 Verrucomicrobiales bacterium
CGCAAGGCCCGAGGACGGAACGGGAGACCCCCTGCCGCAGGAATCGGGCGCGTCAGCTGAACGTGCGGCGCGGCGACGGCTGGCGCCCCCGGGAGGATTCGAACCTCCGGCCGATGGATTAGAAGTCACATGGTCGACGGCGTCTTGGGAATTGTGGGACGAGGTTCGGCCGGGCGCGGGGTACGATTGGAGTCTCCCATTCCCCCGACCACTGTGAACGCGCGATGCGGATCCCAACAGCTCTCAGACGCGAACTGGAAGACATAAAACATCTCTGGGGCAGAGCTTGGGCTAACCCAGAGGTCGCGGCGCGGGTTGACCAACTAAACGCGGACATCCAACGCGTCCGCCAACTCGAAGGCCCGGGCCAGGCAGAGCTCGTGAGCGCGATCCTCGACAGTCTCCCGAGCGTCGTCGACCTGATGATCGACGCCGAGCCCCGGCTCGCCGAGGTCCAGGGGAAGGCGAGCATCGTCGCCGTGCTCAGGTCGGCTGTGCTTCCCGGAGTCAGCTCGGATCCGATCCGAATTCGAGGTCCGGCGGTGCGAGGCGCGCAGGTCGTCCATTTGCTGCGGGATCAGGCCGCAATCCGCGATTTCGCGGCCAGCCTCCGTACTGGGCGCATCCTCGTGGATGCCACCGACCTGGAAGAGGGCCAGTGGCGCGAGCTCTGGGCGTTCGTGAGTGAACAACAGCGCCTCGAAGGACTTCGAGTGCGGACGCGGCTTGGCCGTCCGAGCGGCAGCCGGTCGATGGCTCGTGAGGAGCTGGTCGACCGCGTCCGTGCGCATCCAGCGTGGTCGAATGCGGATGTCTATCGAGCAGGAGTCGAACTGGGGGTCTGGGAGCCAGGGTCCTACGCGGAGGACCCGCGTCGGAACTGGGCGCGCGTGAATCGCATTCGAGAGGCGGCACGTCGCAGATAGTTCACCGATCAAATCCCGCGCTTATTCCGCGCGGATCCGCAGGAGCTCATGGCACCGCACGCTGGCGTCATGACTGATTCGTGGCGCTCTCGGATCGTCCGTCGAGCCGACGTCGCTCCCGCGGAGCTCGTCGCCAACGAGAAGAACTGGCGCCGGCACCCACGCGCCCAGCGGGAAGCGTTGGCGGGAGTGCTCGGCGACGTCGGCTGGGTCCAGGACGTCGTGGTCAACGCCCGTACGGGGCGCATCGTCGACGGGCATCTGCGCGCTGAGCTGGCGCGAAAGCACGGCGAGGCAACCGTTCCGGTGGTCTATGTCGATCTGGACGAACGTGAGGAGGCGCTCATCCTCGCCACATTCGACCCCCTGGGAGCTGCCGCAGGAATCGATGAGGAAGCACTGTCGAGGCTCCTCGAGACCGTCGAAGCGGAGAGCGCCGCGGTGCGCGAGCTGCTTGCGGGCCTCGCCGCACCGACGCCGCCCGTCGACACCACGGGTGGTGGCGACCCAGACACGTCGCCGCCGATTCCGACGCAGACAGTCTCTTCCCCGGGGGACCTCTGGATCCTCGATGCGAACCGGCTGCTCGTCGGCGATGCGACCGACGGCTCCGCGGTTGAGCGGGTCATGGGAGGAGCGCGCGCGCGATGGGTCTGGACCGACCCGCCGTACGGGGTCGGCTACACGGGCCGCACGGCAGAAGCACTCACGCTCGATAATGACACCCCGGAGCGGCTCGAGGAGCTGCTGCGCGGCGCCTTCGAAGCGGCCGACCTTGTCCTGCTTCCCGGGGCTCCCGTCTACGTCGCCGCCCCCTCTGGTCCGCAACTGCTCACATTCGGGGCCGCCATCGGAGCCTTGGACTGGCACCTCCATCAGATCCTGGCGTGGGTGAAAGACGCGTTCGTCCTCGGGCACTCCGACTTCCATTACCAGCACGAGTTGGTGCTGTACGCCTGGAAACGGGGACGCCGGCCGTGGTTCGCCGGCCGGGACCAGTCATCGGTGCTCCAGGTCGCACGGCCTCGGCGGAGTCCGGAGCACCCAACTCAGAAGCCCGTCGAGCTGATCGAGCGGCTGCTCGCGTGCAGTGCGACGCGCGGCGACCGCGGACTCGATCCGTTCCTGGGCTCGGGCACGACGCTGATCGCAGGCCAACGGCTGTGCCTCCCCGTGCATGGGATCGAGATCGACCCCCGCCACGCCGACGTGGCCATCCGTCGGTGGCAGGAGTTCACGGGGCGGCAGGCCCGTCTCGACGACGGCCGAACCTTTGCCGACGTCAGCGAGGCTCGTGGTGGCGGGTAGACGGACGAAACTCACCCCCGACGTGCACCGTGAAATCGTCGCCTTCATCCGCGGGGCGCGTTCGAATGGGTGGCCGCCGAGGCCGCCGGAATCGGCAAGTCCACCTTCTACCGCTGGTTGCAGCGGGATGAGTCAGAAGCGCGTGGCATCTACCACGAGTTCGGGCGGGACATCCGCCAGGCGCGTGCTCAGGCGCGTGTCGCGGCGGAGGCCGAGGTCAGACGGGACAACCCCCTCGCCTGGCTGCGCTATGGGCCCGGACGCGCCGGACCGGGCGAACCCGGTTGGACCGATTCGCACGAGGTTGTGACCCGTTCCGAGGGGCAGTCTGACCCGCGCATGGAGGCCCTGAGCGATGAGCAACTCGAACGCATTATCGACCTCACAGACGGCGGCATGGCGGTAGCTGAGTCGGCGTCATCCTGACGATCCCCATGCATGGTCGATGGCGCATCGGGTCATCGGCATGGAACCCCCGCTCCACCTGCCCGCCCTTGCTGAGATCGCCCGTGACCCCCATCCGCTTGTCGTGATCCAGAAGAGCGCGCAGGTGGGGGCAACGGAGCTGCTGGTGAACCTTGCGCTGTGGGCGGCCGATAC
>JADLFD010000807.1 GCA_020845805.1 Verrucomicrobiales bacterium
CCTGTCACGCTGGCCGCACTCCGTTCCCATGGCCCAGCGTACTCTTCTCATCGGCATCGACTCCGGCACTCAGTCCACCAAGGCCCTCGTCGTGGACGCCCGGCTCGGCAAGGTCCTCGGCGAAGGCGCCTCCGCCTACGGCCTGATCCCCGGCCTCCCACCCGGTCACAAGGAACAGGACCCCGCCACCTGGACCAAAGCGACCGCCAAAGCGGTCCGCACGGCCCTGAAGGCCGCGAAGGCCAGCGCCTCCGAGGTGGTGGCCCTCGGTGTCAGCGGACAGCAGCACGGCTTTGTTCCTCTCGACAAGGACGGCGCCGTCATCCGTCCGGCCAAGCTGTGGTGCGACACCAGCACCACGGCGGAATGCGAGGCCATCACGACCGCCATGGGCGGGGCCAAAGCCACACTCCGCGCCCTCGGCAACGCGGTCCTGCCCGGCTTCACCGCCGGCAAAATCCTCTGGCTCAAACGGCATGAGCCCGAAAATTTCCAGCGCCTGGCCACCGTCCTCCTCCCGCATGACTACCTCAACTGGTGGCTCACGGGCACTGCCTCCATGGAATTCGGCGACGCCTCCGGCACCGCCCTGATGGACGTCCGCCGTCGGCGCTGGTCCGAGACAGCCGCCCAGGCCATCGATGCAGAGTTGATGGGCAAGCTGCCCACCATCAGCCCCAGCGATCAACCGGCCGGCCGACTCTCCGCCACCGCCGCCAAACAACTCGGACTCAACCCCGGCACCCTCGTCAGCGCGGGGGGAGGCGACAACATGATGGGCGCCATCGGCACGGGAAACACGCGCCCCGGCCTGGTCACCGCCAGCTTCGGCACCAGCGGCACGATCTACGCCTGTGCGGACAAACCGGTTGTCGATCCGCAGGGTGAGATCGCCGCTTTCTGCGATTCGACCAACCGGTGGCTGCCGCTCCTCTGCACCATGAACGTCACCGTGGCCACCGAGATGGTGCGGCAGGACTTCAAACTCGACCACGCGGCCTTCGAAAAGACCGCCGCCCAGGCCCCCGCGGGATGCGATGGTTTGGTGCTCCTCCCCTATCTCGAGGGCGAACGCACCCCCAATGTGCCACTCGGAACCGGCACCTTCTTCGGCGTGCGCCCCGCCACCTTCACCGCCCCGCACTTCGCCCGCGCCGCCATGGAAGGCGTCACCCTGGGGATGAACTACGGACTCCTCCGCCTGGCTGAACTCGGGGTCCGCGCGAAACAAGTGCGCGCCACCGGAGGCGGCGCCAAATCCAAACTCTGGCGCCAGATCATGGCCGATGTGTTCGATGCCGAGGTCGTGACGCTCTCCGTCTCCGAAGGCGCCGCGTTCGGCGCCGCCCTGCAGGCCCTCTGGTGCTGGCGCCTCCAGAAAGGCGACCGCGTGGGCATCGAGTCCATCACCGATACCTTCGTCACCGTCAACCGCGCCGAGACCGCCACCCCGAACGCGAAAAACACCGCACGCTACCGCGATCTCCAGGCGCTGCAGAACTCACTCAGTCGTTCGCTTCAAGGCGCGTTCCAACTCCATCGCCGGTTCATCGGTTAGCTTGCGCCCGCCAACCTCCCGCCGTCACGGGAGGCCGCCGTCCGCACCCCCGACTGCCGGAACGAAGGGCCGCCTCAAGCTTCGGATGACCCGGCGCGCCGCCGCCCTCCGGTCATCGACCGTTCAGTGGCCACGCGCCACAACAGCACCACCAGAAATACGAACGGCAACAGCGACAAGACGTCCGGCAGGTGCGGCGAGAACAGGTGCATGCGCTGCAACCACTCGCCCAACGCGTACAGCCCGCGCCCTTCCTCGAACGGTTCCAGGCTGAAAAACGGATTGTTCCGCGTCGACCACGCATCAAGCCGTGCCGACACCTCCGAGAACATGCCCTCCAGGAACGCGATCAGAATGCCGGCAATCGCCCCTCCCGCGATATACCCGGAGGCCAGCAGCACGCCCGGACTGCGGTCCCCTTCCGCCACCAACTCCTCCTCCGTCAGTTCGCGTCCCTGGGATTTCACGCGCAAATGCCGATCTCCCAACCACCGGATCGCGCCGCCCACGAAGATCGGCGCCGACGCAGCCAGCGGGAGATAGACCCCGACGGCAAACGCCAGCGACGGAATTCCCGCCAGTTCCAACACCACGGCGATCATCACGCCAAGCAATACCAGATGCCAGGGGAGCTCGCGGTTCAGGATCCCCTTGATGATATAACTCATCAGCGTGGCCTTCGGCGCCTCGAACTTCTGCGCCTCCGTGCCGTCCGGTCGCATGCGATGACTCCCGTTGATGCCTGGATCCACCAACCACACCGCCTTGCCGGCGTCGTCCACGAGATACTTTCCGGGCGGCCCTCCCGTCGTATCGGTCTTATGCCAGACCCGGTACTGTTTCGTGTCCTGCTTCGCCTGCGGCCCCGCCAGGACCTGCCGTTCGGTCAGCGCCGCCGGGTCCGTGGCCAATCCGCTGGCCACCTGCGCCACGGGCACATACACCGTGCCCGCCTGGTTCAGAGTCAGCAGGATCGGACCCAACACCAGCGCCGAAGCCAGCGCACCGATCAGGATCGCGATCTGCTGCAATCGCGGCGTCGCGCCCACCAGGAAGCCTGACTTCAAATCCTGCGAGGTGGTCCCGCCGTTCGAGGACGCAATGCACACGATGCCGCCGATCGAAAGTGCGGTGACGAAGTACGTCGGACCGGTCCAGCCCAGCAGCAGGAAGATGAGACAGGTGAGCAGCAGCGTCGCCACCGTCATGCCTGAGATCGGGTTCGACGAGGATCCAATCTCGCCCGTCAGCCGTGAGGACACCGTCACAAACAGGAACCCGAACAGGACGATCAACATCGCGCCCAGCAGGTTCATGTGCAGCGGCTTCGCCACCATGATCATCACCAGCAGGGCCACAATGCCGCCCACCACGAAGCGCATGGACAAATCCCGCTCCGTGCGCGGCACCACGCCACTCGCGGGCCCGCGTCGGTTGGAGTAGTCGCGCAGCCCGCCGCGGATCCCCTGCCAGATCAACGGAAGCGACCGCAACACGCTGATGATGCCCCCCGCAGCCACGGCGCCCGCGCCAATATAAAGCACGTAGGCGTTCCGAATCTCGCCCGGCCCCATCTCCGAGATCAGCCGGCCGCCCGGCGCCAGCACCTGGGTGAGCCCTTCACCGAAAAATTTGATCGCCGGAATCAACACCAGGTACGCCAGCACACCCCCCGAAAACATGATCGAGGCGATGCGCGGTCCGATGATGTAACCGACTCCCAGCAACTCCGGCGTGATCTCGATCCCCACCGACGCGCCGTTAAACGGCGGGCCAAACGCCCGGTCCGGTGAATCGCGCCATCCGCGAAACGCCTTCATGAGCGTGTTGTAAACCAGGCCAATTCCAAACCCCGTGAAAATCACGCGCGCCCCCGAAGCGAGCGCGGAAGCCACGACGGCTGTGCCGCCGGTGGACACCGCCCCCGCCGCCGCGGCCAACGAGACGTCGTCCGCTCCCGCCTTCAACACCTCCCCGCACGCCGTGCCCTCGGGGTACTTCAGGATCCCGTGCTGCTGCACGATCAACGCGCGGCGTAGCGGAATCATCATCAGGATCCCCAGCAACCCACCCAGGATCGCCACCAGCATCACGCGCGTGGTCTCGAGGTCGAACCCCAGGATCATGATCGCCGGCATGGTCACCCCCACGCCAAAGGCGATCGATTCCCCCGCCGATCCGGCGGTCTGCACAATGTTGTTCTCCAACACCGTCGCGTTGCGCATGCCAAACAGCCGCGACCCGAGTCGGAACAACGTGATGGAGATGACCGCCACCGGAATCGATGCGCTCACGGTCAACCCCACCTTCAACACCAGGTAGAGCGACGACGCCCCGAAGATCATCCCGAGCAGGGTGCCCATCACCACCGCCCGTGGCGTAAACTCGGCCAGCACCGTGCCAGCCGGAATAAAGGGGCGAAAC
>JADLFD010000808.1 GCA_020845805.1 Verrucomicrobiales bacterium
CCTCGATGGTTTGGAGGCGGTAGGCCTGCCCGGCTATGGATTGGAAGGAAAGATCGAGCACGGCGGACTCCGCATCGATGCGGGTGGCCACGCCCAGGGCGGGAACTTCCGCAGAGGTCGCTGGCGTCAGTGAGATGTGGTCGAGGCCCAGGTAGTCGCTGCCTCCCTTTGATCGCCCCACCCAGGCCAGGCGGGTGGCGGGGGACGTGGCGGTGAACTCGAGGGTGAACGTCTCCCATGCCTCGCCCGTCCCCTCCGGCTGGAAGCTCACGGTGTGGGTCACCGCACCCACCACCACTTCGACCTCGACCGGCTCGCGACGAGAGTCGGCCGCTTGTCGGGTACCCAGTGCAAACGTGAGCTGATAGCGCTGATCCGGGATTGTCGCGACGGTTTGGGCGACGCCGCCGTACTCGCTCGCGGGGTTTTGGCCCGCGAGGTCAAGGAACCGGTCGCCGTAGGGGGAACTGATTCCGAGCGTATTGGGACGGGTGAACCAGCGGACGTCGGACTGGATCACCTTCCACCCTGGAAGGGCTCCGGGACGGTCCTCCAAGAGCACGAGTCGGAGGTTGTCAGCCATCCCGTCATTCCACCCACCCCCGGCCTCGCGCCGCATTTCGAGCGTCACCTCGATCTCCCGCGTCCCGGACGGAAGAATGCGAGTGGCAGAATCGAAGACGATTCCGGTGCGGTTGGTCCGCTGGGTCGGGGTGATGGAGCCGATCTGGAAGGAACCCAGGGGATCGCCCGCGGTCGGGAGGAACGACGCGGAGAGCGACGCGGTGTCGCCCTGCCCGAGGAATCCTCCGAACCATCCCGCCAACTCGGCGGTCACGGCGCCGGCGTCAATACGGGAGGGCGACGCGGGCAGGGCTACGCGGGTGGTGGCCTTGGTCGACGGGTTCTCCGCGCCGCCGTAGAAGAGGTTGAGGCCCCGATCGGCTGGACCTGGAGCGGCGGAACCGAGCCAGTCACTGCTGGAACCGTCCCAGGGAACGATTGCAAGGTTGCCGTCCACCACCCAGCCCGGGAGGTCGGCGCTCACCGAGCCATCACTGGCTGCGAGTCCTTCGGCATCGCCGTGAGGCAGCAGATTGGGACTGGCTTCCCACGGGGAGAGCGTCATGAAGCCTTGAATCCCCGGGTCGAAGTCGCCGGTCGTCTGCTCGAAACCGCCGTTGGCCAGCGGGGTCCACGCCGTCCGGCTCAGGACCAAGGTGCGGAAGTCGCCGGTGATCGCGAAGGTCCCCTGGAGCAGTTCCCCGCCATAGGACGGAGCGAGCGTCCCGCTCAAACCAAACCCGTCGGCGGAACTCGATTCGCCGAGGGTGGCGAATCGCAGGGGTTCCACGGACAGCGTTTGGGCGTGGTGCGCGAAGGGCAGGGAGAGCCAAGCCGCCAGTCCGAGCACCGCACGCGTGCCTCGGAGTCCTGCGCTTCGACGGTATCCCGGAACCGAACGTCTCACGCTCCCCGGACTAAGCAGTTGGGGAGAGCGATTACACGAATTGTGATTCGGTGCGTGGCGAGTTGATCGCGTGCGCTGAGCTTCGGGCGGGGATTTTCAGAATGGGGTGGCGGGTCGTTGGTCGGGATCCGACTCCATCCACTGCTGGATGCGTGGGTAGAGGTCGTCGGGTCCGGCAGGCGGGGGAAGCGGCGAAGGCGAGGCCTGGGGGAGGGGAAGCACCAGTTCCACGTGGCCCCGTTCGCTCAGGCGGGTTCCCGCCACGGACTCCGCGAAAGTGGCGAACCACTCGGGGACCGGGTTGGGCGGCCCGGGAAGGTCCCAGAGCCGCACGACTCCGGTTTGGGCCGCGGTGGCGAGGCGGTGCCCGGTGTGATCGAAGCACACATCCTGCGGAAAGCCCCCCGCGGGGAACCACTCTGACAACGGCAAGCCGGTCTCCACATCCCAGACGCGAGCGAGCGAATTCCATCCCGCGGTCAGCACGCGGTGTCCGTCGGGACTGAGCGCGACATGGGACACGGCGCTGCTATGGGGCAGAGGAGGGGTCAGGGCCTGGCCGGTGTCGGCGTCCCAAACCCGTGCGGTCCGATCCTGAGACACCGTGACCACGCGGCGTCCGTCGGCCGTGAACACCGCTCCCTCCACGATGCGCGCGTGGAGCAGTGGGGGCGTGAGGGCGCGGCCGGTCTGGGCGTCCCAGAGGCGTGCGGTGTTATCGGAGGAGGCGGTGACCAGGCGGGTGCCATCGGGGCTGAAGTGGGCGGTACGGACATCATCGGTGTGGCTGAGCGGTGGCAGCCGGGGGGTTCCGGTGCGCGCGTCCCACACACGGGCGGTGGCATCGGCGGAGGCCGTGACCACGGTCCGGCCGTCCGCGGCAAACTCGGCGAAGCGGACCGGGCGGGAGTGGACCAGCGGCGGGGTGAGGGGTTGGCCGGAACGCGCCTCCCATAGGCGGGCCGTGCCATCCTCCGAAGCGGTGATGAAGGCGCCCGAGTCGGGGCGCCAGGCCACTGACGCGATGGCCTGGGGATGCGCACGGAACTCGGCGATGCGAACCCGATTGCTCGGGTTCCAAAGGACGACGGAGCCATCGGCGCATCCGCTCACCGCGAGAGATGGGTTGGAATGGAGAGCGACACAAGTGACCGGGGCGGAGTGGGAAATCGCGGGGCCGACGGACTCCCCCGTGTGCGCCTCCCAGATCTGAGCGGTCTGGTCGCGCGACACGGTGAGGAGGGAAGCGGTGGGGACGGTCTCGAGGAAGGTCACCGCCGTGACGGCGAGTCGGTGGGAGAGTTCCAGTGCGGGAAGTCGCGGTGAGGGGAGATTCCAGAGCTGGGTGGTCTCGTCGTCGGAGGCCGTGATGAGTTGGCGGCCGCCGCTGCGGAACGCTGCCCAGCGGACGGGTTCCCGATGGCGTAAGGGTTGTCCGAGGGGAAGTGCAGCCTTCCAGTCCCAGAGTCGCGCAGTGACATCGGCGGACGTGGTGACCACTTGGTGGCCATCAGGGCTGAAGGTGGCATAGACCACGCCGCCTTCGTGCACCAGCGGCGAGCCGAGGGGAAATCCCGTCTGGGCGTTCCACAGCCGGGCGGTGCCGTCCTCGGCGGTGGTGAGCACGACCCGGCTGTCGGGGCTGAAGGTGACATGCCATACGGGCGCCCATTCCGCATGGCGCAACGCCAGGCCCTCGGCCTGGGGGTTCGCTGGATTCCAGACCATCGCCAGACCGCTCTCCCCGGCGGCGGCGAGCGCGGAGCCGTCCGGACTGAACGCCAGGGCGTGGACTCGTTGCAGGGAGGACGGGAACGACGCGCGGTGCTCGCCCGAGGCCACCGACCAGAGTTGAACCTCGCCGCCGTCGGTCGCGGTCGCCAGGGCTTGGCCATCGGGGCTGAAACGGGCGCGGGTCACGCGCGAAGTGTACCCGGTCAGCGTGCGCACCCGGGTGCCTTGGTCGGCGTTCCACAGCACGACCGTCTGGTCGTCGGAGGCGGTGACCAGTTGGTGCGAGTCCGGGCTGAATTCGGCCCAACGCACCGGACCTTCATGGCGCAGCGGCGGGAGCAGGAGACGTCCGGTGGCGGGATCCCAGACGCGGGCGGTTCCGTCGTCGGAAGTGGTCACCAGCTGGTTCCCATCGGCGCGATACTGGCCCGACCGCACCGGGCCGTCGTGCGAGAGCGTGAATTGTCGCCGGCCGGTGGAGGCATCGGAGAGGAAGGCGAACGAGGTTCGGCTGAGGCTGAGGGACTGACGATCGTCAGGACTGACGGCAACCATGCCGATGGCGTGCGCATAGTGGACCGGGGCTGCGGCGCGCTGGAGCCAGCGTCCGTGGACCAGCGCCGAGACCAGTCGCACGGTGGCGACGGTGTGATGGGGTTCGCGGCGCAGCAAGGCGGTGAGGTGGGCGACCCCCACCGAGGGATCGTGTGCCCGGAAGGCGTCTTCGGCGCGTTCCAGTTCGAGACGGTTTACCGCCTGGCGCAGATCACGATTGGCGGCTTCGAAGCGGTCACGCTCGAGGCGCTCGGCATGGCGCGCGGCGGTCACCCGCAGGGCGGCGAGGGAGGAGATGACGAGGACGGTCAGCACCAGGGCGGAGACGGCGGCGCCCAGGGCGGCAATGGTGGGGCGCCTTTGACAGAAGCGAGCCAGACGGGCCAGCGCGCCCAGCGGCCGGGCGCGGATAGGGGCGTGGGAGAGGAAGCGGTCGAGTTCGTCGGCCAGTTCCTGGGCGGAGGCGTAGCGGCGGGCGGGGGATTTTTCCAGGCACTTCAGACACAGCGTCTGGAGGTCCAGGGGGATGCCGGGATTGAGCTCACGGGGCGGCAATGGATCGGCCTCCAGCACCTGGCGCAACGTGGCGGCGAGAGTGTCACCCTGGACCGGAGGGCGGCCGGTGAGCAGGTGATAGAGAAGCGCGCCCAGCGAGTAGAGATCCGCGGCGGGGCCCACGTGCGCCGCACCGGAAGCCTGCTCGGGGGCCATGTAGGCTGGGGAACCCAGCGCGGAACCGGACTGGGTGAGTCGATCCGCGGCCGTGGAGGCCTGGATCGGGTTCCGTTCCGCCGGCTCTGTGTTCAGGTGCTTGGCGAGGCCGAAGTCGGTGATGCGCGGTTGGTCCGTGGCCTCGTCGATGAGGACATTGGAGGGTTTGAGATCACGGTGGAGGATGCCTTGCGAATGCGCGAACGCGACGGCTTGCGCCAGCGTGCGGAGGTAGGTGGCGGCTCGGCGCGCCGGCATCGGACCTTCGCGCACCCATTCGGCGAGGCTGCGCCCCTGGATCAGTTCCATGGACAGGAAGGGTTGTCCTTCCCATCGGCCGAGTTCGTGGATGGCGACAATATTCGGGTGGCGCAGGCGTGCCGCGGCTTCGGCTTCACGGCGAAAGCGCCGTACGAAATCGGGACTGGCAAACTCGCCTGCCAGAAGCATTTTCACCGCCACCACCCGATCGAGGCTGCGTTGGCGCGCACGGTAGACCACGCCCATGCCACCACGCGCGATTTCCTCCAGCAGGTCGTAGTCTCCCACTTGGGGCAGGACGCGGAGGGTGGGATCCTCACCCGATGTGGAGGCGTCGAGTGACGGGTCGAGCGAGGTGCGCAGCAAACAGTGTGGGCAATGGCCCCCGGGAGCATCCGCGGGGAGCGAGGCGTGGCAGGTCGGGCAAATCGGGGAAGCGGCGGGCTCAGGCATCGGCGCGGCGACGTTCCAGAGGGAGTGGTTCCTTGGCGGGCGTCGGATTCCAGGGGGTCGTCATGGGTCGCCGCAAGGCTACTAAGCATTCCGGCCGCAGGATTACCGGGTCGGCGGTTGCAGTGCGGCAAAGAGGTGGCGCAGTTCCTCGTCCACCTGCCCCGGATCCGCCAGGGTTCGGGCCACCTCGTTCCGCAGCCAATACCGATAGCGAAGGCGCAGGCGGTGGACCGCCACCGCGACGGCTCCGGAGCCCAATCCCAGAAGGCGTCCCAGGTCCTCGTATTCCCGTGGGTCCGCGTCGCGGGAGAGGAATCGATGGAGAGCCTCGAACTGCCGGGCTTTTCCGTGGCCTGCCGTTTCGTCCCGCAGACGATTCAGAGCCCGGTTCAGGAGCGCGATGGCCCAGCGCCGGTCGTAGAGGCGTTCCGGGGATTCGGCGGAGACGAACCCGTCGCCGTAGAGGAGTTCCGCGTCCTCGAGGTTGAGCAGGGGAATGCCGCCGCCGCGCTTGGCGGCCTGGGAGCGGTCATACTCGTTGGCCAGGAAGCGCGAGACGGCAGTCAGCAGAAACGAACGGAACCGGCTTCCCTCCGGTTCGATGCCGGCGAGCCACCGTTTGGCCAGGAGGCGGGCGAAGAACTCCTGGGCGAGATCCTGCGCGTCCTCGGGTCGGTGGCCCCGCCGGCGGATGTAGGCATACACCGGCAGCCAGTAATCGCGACACAGGGTGGCGAGAGCCTGGTCATGCTGGGCGCAATCCGGTTGGCTGGCGGCGAGGACGACACTCCAGTGCGTGGTGGCAAACCGCGCACCCCCTTCCTCGCCGTGGGCGATGGAACCAGCCAAGGACACGCGCGAAGGGTATCACACTCGAGTTCGTTGAACAGTTCCGGGTGCGGATGGCGGTCACGCCCCCTAGCGAAGCGGAACGTGCCAGGTCACACGGCCCACCAGGTTCGAG
>JADLFD010000809.1 GCA_020845805.1 Verrucomicrobiales bacterium
GACCCATCGATCCCAGCCCCCCGTCGGTTGAACTTCCCACCGAGCCAGCACCTGCCCGTCCATCGATCCCGCTCGCAACTCGATGCCGCCCCCCGTGCCTCCGCTCGCCACGCGCACTGACACGGACTCGCTCTCGCTCAGATTCACGTCCGCAAACCGCAGCGCATGCGCATGGTCGATCCCTCCCACCATGCCGCCCATCAGCTTGGCGCCGTGCACGGTGTCGGCGTGCTCGGCTTCCAACCGACGGCTCCGCAATCGAACCGTGGCCCGTGAGGTCAGCGGCCCCGCCACTCCACGCCCCATATCGACGTACCCCGCCTCGAGCACCGCCGAGCGCAAGGCCGCATCCCGCGGTGCCGTCAACCTCCCGCTCAGGCCCCGCGTCAGGCCCGCGCCACCCTTGCCCGGCTCCAATGCGTACACCCAGCGCACCATCAATTGCACCTGATCCGCGGTCAGCGAGGCGTGGGGCAGCATAGGCACTTCTCCCCACACCTTGCTGCTCCCGCGCATCACGCGCTGGACACTCGCCTCCAGCGCCCCGGGCTGATTTCGATAGCGCGCCGCCACCTCGAGGAACGGAGGCCCGACGATTCGATTCTCCACGCCATGGCAGTTGAAACAGTCGCTCTGCTTCATCAGCGCCAGCCCCGGCTCGTCCACCACGCCGCGGCCGTCCCCACCGCTCCAGGTGGCGCTCACCATCACGCGCGGATCGATCAGTTCGTCGTCGCGCCGCGAATCCCCATCCTCCGCGTCCACCACCCGTGTCTCAAACGCCACCGGCTCGCCCGGGACGAAGAAGTCTCCGTTGCGCGGCGTGACGAACGCCACCTCCGGCGGAGTGTTGCCCACAACCACGGGAGCCGATGCGCGCCCGACCGCGCCTTGGGCGTCCGTCACCGCCAGCTCCACCACGAAATTGCCTGGCTCGGTCAGCGGGACACGGTCCTCGCGTTGAGTGGATAGTCGCCGGTCCCCCGGCTGCAGGCGCCACTCATAGCGCAACGCCTCGCCCTCGTAGTCACTCGTCCCCTCTGCGGAAAGCACCACCTCCAGCGGCTCGCGACCAGAGGCGGGACGCACCGCTGCTTTCGCCACCGGCGCCAGGTTGCCCCACTGATAAGAGATGCGAACCAGCCGAGCGTCGGGGTTCACGCCCCAGGTTTCACCGTAGTCCAGCAGGTACAGGCAGCCATCCGCGCCGAACATCGAATCCACCACCCGCCGCAACACGTACTCGCCCCGTTGCTCGGCCGCCTGGAGGCGTCCTTTGTCGTTGGCCAGGGTCACCACCGACGGGAACGGCTCAATGCCCACCAGATCCGAGTTTGTGTCCAGCCGTGCCCATTTCAGGAAGGGACGCTGCCAATCAAAGAACAGCAGGCAACCGTCGTAGTGCTCCGGAAACCCGCCGGTCTCACGAAACTCGGGTCGAAACCGGAACACCGGACCCGCACACGCGGTGCGTCCTCCCTCGCCCAGCACGGGAAACTCCTTGGAGGCGCCATACGGCCAGTAAATCAGCGCCGGCTGGGCTGGCGGCAGCACCCGTGCTCCCGTGTTGTTGCGACTCTCATTGACCGGCCGCTGCGGATCGAACTTCTCGCCCGCGCGACGTGCCACGAAGTCGTAGCGCGCATACGGCGCGTTGCTTCCCACGAAATACGGCCAGCCGAAATTCCCCGCGCGCTTGGCCTGGTTCAACTCGTCGTAACCACGCGATCCCCGCGGACCATCCCCGCCGGCGTCCGGTCCCACCTCGCCCCAGTACACCACCCCAGTCTTCGCATCGACGCTCATGCGCCAAGGGTTCCGGCAACCCATGACGTAGATTTCCGGGCGCCCCACCGATCCATCCTTGGGAAACAGGTTCCCGTCCGGAATGGCATACCCGCCCGTGGCGCGCGGCAGGATGCGCAGGATCTTGCCACGCAAGTCCTGCGTGTTCGCCGGACCATCCTGAGCATCGTACTCCTCACGCCCCGGCCGCTCATCGATCGGGGCGTACCCGTCCGAGTCGCCCGCCGGATGCGTGTTGTCCCCGGTGGAGATGAAGAGCGAGCCGTCCGGTCCAAACTCCACCGAGCCGGCATGATGACAGCAGTCCTTCCGCTGTTCGGGGAATTCCAGAATGACCGTTTCGCTGGCGCGATCGAGGGCGTCTCCCGCCATGACGAACCGGCTGAGTCGCTGGCCGGAGTAGTTGGTCGGGGAATAATACAGGAACAGCGCGCGATTGGTGGTGTACCCCGGATCCAGGGCAAACCCGAGAAACCCATTCTCCTGCGCACCGAATACCGCCACCTCACCCACCTCGGTCACGCCCCTCCCTGGGATCCACCGACGCAGCTTGCCCTGGATCTCATTGAAGAAAATCGACCCATCCGGCGCCACCTCCAACTCCATCGGCTGCACCAGGCCGCCCGCCAAAGTCTCTACCTTGAACCGGAAATCCGGCGGCGGTTCGGCCCCCAGGGCTGCGGCCGCGATGGTCACCAACAGGAGAATCCCTTGAGAGAGGCGGCGTACGGACATGTTGAGCGCGCCGAAGGAACTCGAACGCTCCTCCGAGTGCAACCGTGGAGTGTGATGACGCCCGTGGCACCGGGCTCCTAAAGCGTTCGGCCCGACCGCAGGCCACGGCATCGATGCCCGCCAAAGCCTCGGCCTCGAACCTGCCGCCAAAGCTCAAGTTTGGCCGTGGAATGCCGATTCTCTGAGGTGCGAAGGAGTGCACCGGCACGCCGGATGCCTGCTTCGCGTGGAGACCAGACTGATGCAATCGCCGACCTGCCCAGCGACGCGTTCCACCCCGACGGCAAGGCCCCGCGCCCTGCTCCCAGGGAAGGAAGCCCGACCCAGTTCACCCCCGTGCCTCCGGTGGCTCCTCGCCGCGTTCGCCGCCGTATTCCTGGCCGGACCTCCCCGCGCCACCGCCGCCCCAGGCGACCTGGATCCCACCTTCGTCCCCGCCCATCTCCTGGTGTCCAGCCTGCACGCCGCCGCCATCGCTCCGTCCGGACGCGTGCTGGTGGGCGGCTCGCTGTCGGCCACTAACGCCCTGGGTGAGCCCATCACCAGTATCGCCCTCCTGGGACCCGATGGCACCCTGGACCCCTCGTTCGGGGTGCCCGGCATCGCCACGCGAGTCACGGCCATCACGGCCGCCGAGGATGGCACCGTCGTCTGCGCCGGTCTGGAGACCAACGGACTCAACGCCGTGGTCCGTCGATTGACCGCCACCGGGGCCCTCGACGCCACCCTCGACCACGTGGTCAATGGGACGATCTCACCCTGGATCTACACGCTCGCGCGCCAGGCTGATGGACGCGTGCTGGTCGGCGGCGTGTTCCAGCGCGTGGACGGGATCCCGCGGACGAACCTCTTCCGCATCCATGTCGACGGCACGCTCGACGAGAGCTTCAAAACCAACTTCACCTGCGGCGGTGGGATCCTGGCCCTCGCCCAGCAGCCCGACGGCAAGATCCTCCTGGGCGGCTACTTCACCAACGTGCTTGGGGTCGCCCGACGCGGCATCGCCCGGCTGAATCTCGACGGGAGCGTCGA
Source organism: Verrucomicrobiales bacterium (assembly GCA_020845805.1). Taxonomy (GTDB): domain Bacteria; phylum Verrucomicrobiota; class Verrucomicrobiia; order Limisphaerales; family CAIMTB01; genus CAIMTB01. The sequence goes on from JADLFD010000809.1 coordinate 3,574, forward strand.
CACCACCTTCAACCCGGGGTCCGGCATCCAGGGCATGGTCAGGTCCATCGCCCTCCAGGCGGACGGCAGGGTGCTCCTCGGCGGCCATTTCTACAGCTTCAACGGAGTCCTCCGCGCCGGAATTGCCCGCCTCAACAGCAACGGAACACTCGATACCTCCTTCAATCCGGGCGCAGGTGCCGAACTCGCCGCACGGGACGAATCCATCGAGGGACCCGCGATCCATGCCGTCGTCATCCAGGGCGACGGCCGCATCGTGGTGGGTGGCGAGTTCGCCACCTTCGACCGCGTCACGCGTCCGAACCTCGCCCGACTCGAATGGAACGGTGCCCTCGACGAAACCTTCGATCCTGGCGCAGGAGCCGACGGCGTCGTCCACAGCCTGAACCTCGATGCGACCGGCCAGCTGGTGGTGGTGGGCGATTTCCTCTCCGTGGATCGCCAGAGCCGGGTAGGCGTCGCGCGACTCCTCAACGACGGCACGCTTCCGGTGCTCCCCACGGTCCTCACGCCCCCCGCCGACCAAACGGTGACCCTGGGCAAGCCCGCGACCTTCTCGGTCTCCGCCAAAGGCACGCCCGCCTTGCGCTATCAGTGGCTCAAGTCCGGCCTGATCCTCGCCGGCCAGACCAATGACACCTTTACCCTGTCCAACTGCCAGTTCGCCGATGCCGGCAGCTACAGTGTCCAGGTGGCCAATGGAGCCGGCACCGTCACCAGCAGCGCCGCCACTCTCATCGTCAACCCAGCCCCGGTTGCACCCGTCATCACTGCCGATCCTTCCGGAGCGATCGTAGTCCTGGGAGGCTCAGTCTCCCTGTCCGCCGCCGCCACCGGATCCAAACCCATGACCTGGCAATGGCGCCTCGGCAGCGTCGCGGTCTCCGGGGCCACCAGCGAGTCGCTCACCGTTTCGTCCGTCTCGCGCGACGATGCCGGCAGCTACACTGCCCGCGCCTCCAACGCCGCGGGGACCGCGACCAGTGCCGCCGCGAACGTCTCGGTCATCATGCCCCCCGAAGACCAGACGGTGCGCTCCGGATCGAACGTGACGTTCACCGTGCGCTCGTTCGGCA
>JADLFD010000810.1 GCA_020845805.1 Verrucomicrobiales bacterium
GAGAGCACCACGGAACCGGGGTTCACCATGTCCTTGCCCGCGTACTTCGGGGCGGTGCCGTGGGTGGCCTCAAAGATCGCGTGGCCGGTGATGTAGTTGATGTTACCGCCGGGCGCGATGCCGATGCCCCCCACCTGCGCGGCGAGGGCGTCGCTCAGGTAATCGCCGTTCAGGTTCAACGTCGCGATGACGTCGAAATCCTCGGGACGGGTGAGGACCTGCTGCAGGGCGATGTCGGCGATGGAATCCTTGATCAGCAGGGCGCCCTTCGCGAGTGCGGCTTTCTGCTCGGCGTTGGCGGCTTCCTCGCCCTTCTCCTTCTTGGTCTTCTCCCACTGGGACCAGGTGTAGACCTGGTCGCCGAAGTGCTGCGTGGCGCACTGGTAGCCCCAGTCGCGGAACGCGCCCTCGGTGAACTTCATGATGTTCCCCTTGTGCACCAGGGTGACGGACTTGCGCTGGTTCTTGAGCGCGTAGGAGATGGCGCTGTGGATGAGGCGCACGCTGCCGGACCAGCTGACCGGCTTGAGCCCGACGCCGACCCGCACGCTGGGGTCGATGTTGGGGGCCCCGACTTCCTTCCAGAACTGCTCGGCCTTGGCGACCGTGCCGAACCGGATCTTGTTGAAGTCCTTGGGGAATTCCTTGGCGATGAAATCGAGGACCTTTTGTGCCTCGGGCGTTCCGGCGGCGAACTCGATGCCGGCGTAGATGTCTTCCGTGTTTTCGCGGAAGATCACCATGTCGACCTTCTCCGGCGCCTTCACCGGGCTGGGCACACCCGTGAAATACTGCACCGGACGCAGGCAGACGTAGAGGTCCAGCATCTGGCGCAGCGCGACGTTCAGGGAGCGGATGCCGCCGCCGATGGGCGTGGTGAGCGGGCCCTTGATGCCGACCAGGAACTCGTTGAAGGCGGCGACCGTGTCGTCGGGCAGCCAGTTGTTGAAGCGCTTGAAGCTCTCCTCGCCGGCGAAGACTTCCATCCAGGCGATCTTGCGCCGGCCGCCGTAGGCCTTGGCCACTGCGGCATCGAACACGCGCTCGGAAGCCGCCCAGATATCCGGCCCAGTACCATCACCACGGATGAACGGGAGGATGGGTTGGTCGGGAACCTGCAGTTTACCGCCGTTGATGGTGATTTTTCCGCCGGCGGGAACGGTGCACGTGGTGTAGGCCATGAAACGATCGTCGGGTCTGGAGTGTGTGAGTTCGCGGCACGCCGAGGGTCCGGCGCGACCTTCGCGAAGGGCCCGCGAGCCTACCGCGGCGGTGCGCCTCGGCAAGTGTGGGTTTGGGCCGGACCGGGCTGGTTTCGACTAGCGCGTGGGCGAGTAGTCGGTGGCCACGAGGAAGGTCGACTTCACGCCCCCGGGTGCGGTGAGCGAGCCGCCGGCGTCCTTTTCCGAAGCCTCGCGCGCTGCCTTCCACTTGGGATCCTGTCCGAACGCGGCAAAGGAGGCCTTGGCCGCGTCGGTGGAGGCGTGGCTGAGCAGGTACACGAGCCGGCTTTCGCAGTTGGGCTCGCCGGGCAGGGGGGTCCAGTAGGCCCAGTTGTGCATCCCATGCTTGGCGAACAGCTTGACGGTGTGATTGCGGAACCGCGCATTCAGGTGGCCGAGGTTTCCGGCCGAGGCGGTGTAGTCCCGGAACTCGAACACGCGCGGGACCTTCGACACCCCGATTTTCACCGACGGGGAGTAGTCGGTGGTGCCGAGGAAGTAGTTCTCCACCTTGACCACCAGCGGGCCGTTGGCTTCCGAGGCCTTGTACGCCGACTGCCAGTCGGGATCGGCCATGAACGACTTCCAGGACGCCTCGCGCGCCTCACGGCTGGGATAGGAGAGGAGGAAGAAGAGGCGGGTGTCCTCGCTGTTCTGGAGCGGCACCCAGTACCCCACGCTCTTGACGCCATGCTTCTCGAACAGGCGCAGGGTGTGGTTGCGAAAACGCTGGTGCAGGTCGTCCAGCTTGCCCGGGGCGGTGTGATAGATCCGCAGTTCATAGCAGCGGGTGTCCTTGGCCTGGGCGACCGGGGCGGTGAATCCGCACAGCGCAAGCGCGGCGGAAACGAGAAGGAGAGCACGAAGCATCATGGCTGGGTCAGTGGGTTGCGCCCGCTAGCACACGGGATCGGGGCCGGTCGGGTCAAAGCAAAAGGGGGGTGGTGCGGCACCGCGCAGACTCGTTGGCATTCACGCGAGGCCGGCGCATACTCGGCGCGGTGGATTCCCCTGACGAGGTGATGGGACTGGTGGCGGGCAGCCGTTCGTTGCCGCTGATCTTCGCGCGTGAGGCGCGGGCGGCAGGCGTGAAACGCATCGTGGCGGTGGCGGCGGAAGGGGAGACCGACCGCGAGATCGAGCAGTTGGCTGACGAGGTGGTTTGGCTGCGCGTGGGGCAGGTGGGCAAGATGATCAAGGCCTTCACCGATCGCGGCATCACCCGCTGCGTCATGCTCGGGCTGATCCAGCCGCGCAATCTGTTCGATGTGCGCCCCGACCTGCGCGGTATTTCCGTGCTCATGCGGTTGAAGGAGAAGAACGCGCACACGATTTTTGGCGCGATCGCCGACGAACTGGAGAAGGACGGCGTGAAATTGGTGTCCGCGGTGCCCTGGCTGCAATCCATCATGCCCGGTCCGAGTTATCAGGTGGGCCCGAAGCCCAACGCCCAGCAGGGAGAGGACGTGCGGTTCGGCTATCGCATGGCGAAGGAGATTTCCCGGCTCGAGATCGGACAGTGCGTGGTGGTCAAGAAGGGGACCGTGCTGGCGGTGGAGGGTTTCGAGGGCACGGACAAGTGCCTCACCCGCGGTGGGGAGTTGGCGACCCGCGAAGGCGGCGCCGTGGCGGTGAAGGTGGCCAAAACGAACCACGACATCCGCTTCGACATCCCGTGCATTGGGCCGACCACCTTGGAGATTTGTGCCGCGCACGGCATTGCCGTGCTGGCGGTGGAGGCCGGCATGACGCTCTTGCTGGAGAAGGACGAGATGGAGCGATTGGCGTCGCAGTTGCGCGTGACGGTGGTGGCCACCGACGGCCACTAGTTCCGCCGCAGGCGGGGGTGGCGCGATCGGCCTGACAGGAAAGGAGGGAGGGCATGCAAGGAGAGACGGAGACCCACGGCGGGACACCTTCCCGGCGTCGAAACTCATGGACACTGCGTGGATGGGCCAGGAAGTGGTGGCTCCTGGTCGCGCTGATCCTGGCTGCGCTCATGGTCTGGCGCGTGGGGAGCCGCGGGCCCCGGTTTGCCGGGCACCCGGCGAGTTCTTGGTTTCCCCGACTGGTCTGGGGCGACGACGCACCGGATGGTGAACCCGATTCCGCGCGCATGGAGGCGTTGGAGGCTGGGGGCGCGCCGGTCATCCCCGTGCTGCTGGAGGCCGCCCAGCCCCGGGATAACGCGGTGTTGCAGTGGTACGCGCAGTATCACCGCGGGATCCGTCCCGGGTTGCGCCGGTGGCTGCCGCGTTGGCGCACGGACGACCAGATCCAGGACGAGGTGTCGATGTTGCTGCGCTCGGCGCTCCTGGCGCAGGAACCAGCCCGAGTGGCATTTCTGGCGCGGTTCGAACAATGGCCCGAGCCGATGCAGGACCTCTGGTTTGAACAGCCTGACCAGATGCCGGACGAGGATTTCTACCGCCGTTATGAATGGCCGCACCTGACTCCCTCGACGGACCTGATCGCCACCCGCTGGGTCGGGCGCGCCCTGCAGTTCGACCTCACGCCCTCGGAATGGGAGGCGGTGTTGCAACGTGCCGAAGCGTGTCCGGACTCCATCTGGGAGGGTTCGCCGGCGTTCACCGACGTGGCCGTTGCCCTGGCCAGGAAAGGAACCAACGCCGCCCCGGCGATTCCGTGGATGGAACGCTGGCTGAACGGGACGAATCGTTTTCTGCAGGGACGCAGCGGGTTGGTTTTGCCCGCGCTGGCCCCCGATCGCCATGCATTCCTCCCCCGACTGCGCGCGGGCCGCGGGATGATGGCGTTCTGGGAATGGCGTTTCGTGCTCGACTTCTGGTTTGTCCAGGCGACCCAGAAGGTCCTGCCTTGGGCCGAGTGGGGTGAGGAACTGGCGGTCGATCTGGATCTCCGGGTGTTGGACCGCGCCGAGCGAACTCCCCGGATTGCGCCGCTGGCGTCTGAGACCTCGTTGCTGGCCTATTTCTACACTGCGCTGGCCACCAACCTGGGCCCGCGCGCGGTGCAGGCGATGCCGCGGTTGATGGAACGTGCCCTGGCGGAGCGCGACTGGGCCTCGGCGGGATTGGCGGCGGACGCGATCGCGCTGCAGGGGCACGCCTCGTTGGCGACACTTCCCGACTGGGTGCCGGCAATGACCAACCGAAGGGCGGCCGTCCCGCTGGTGCTGCTTTTGGCTTCGCTGGGTCCGGCGGCGCGCGAGGCCAGGCCGACGCTGGAGCGCGTGGCTGCGGGCGAATGGCCATGGGTCGAGTCGCCGCCCGGAGAGGCGAAGCTGTCATTGCCGGCCGAACTTATCCGTCGATACGGCCTGGCGGGAAGGACCACGGTGGGCGGCATCACGGACCGGCCGGAGCCGATCGTTTCACCGGGGGTGGCGGCACGACTGCGATTGAGCCATGTGTGGCCGCGAAATCCTGCGGGAGGGTCACCGCAGAGTTGCACGCTTCGCGAGTTGGCGAAGGAGGCCTTGTCCCGCCTGGACGCGGCGCCGGAGGTCTGGCGGGTCTTGGAGGCGGAGGCAGTACTCAGGAACGAGTAACTCCCGCCGGCCGGAGGATCGCTACGATTTCACCAGGGCACGGAACCGCTGATAGGCGGCGTCCCAGGCTGCGGCGTCGCGCGGTTCGAAGGTCTTCACCGCGAACGAATCGCGCACCACACCGCGCAGCGCGGCCAGGCTGGGGAGGCGGCCGAGGGCATACGCCTGCACCAGGATGTTTCCGGCGGCCGTGGCCTCCACCGGACCGGCGATCACGGGCGCCTGCAGGGCGTTGGCGGCGCATTGATTGAGGAAGGCGTTCTGGCTGCCCCCGCCCACGATGTGCAGACGTTGGATCGGGGAGCCGGTCAGACTTTCGATTTGCTCCCGGGTCTGACGGTAGAGCAGGGCCAGGCTCTCGAAGATGGCGCGCAGCAGGGCGCCGGGGGTGGCGGGGACGGGTTGGCCATGCGCCCGGCAGTAGGCTTCGAGGCGGGCCGGCATGTGGTCGGGCGCGAGAAAGGCGGCATCGGCCGGATTCAGGAGCGACACGAACGGTGGCGCCGCCTCCGCCAGTTGGACCAGCGTGGCGTAGTCGAGTTCGCGTCCCTCCGCTGCCCAGGCGCGACGGCATTCCTGCACCAACCAGAGGCCGCTGATGTTCTTGAGGAGGCGCACGGTGTCGCCGAATCCGATCTCGTTGGTGAAATTCAACTCGCGCGCCGCCTCGGTGACGATGGGCGCGGGCAGCTCCACCCCCATCAACGACCA
>JADLFD010000811.1 GCA_020845805.1 Verrucomicrobiales bacterium
AGCCCAGGGTCCAGCGGTTGCCGGTCTGAAACTCCGGATAGAGGTGCGGGGAGGCTTCGCCGCCCACGATGAAGTTCACCGCGCCGGGACGCGCGTCACCCGCCACGCGACCGGGATTGCCGTTCTGGCGCGAGGCGTTGATCGGCCCTTTGAAGGGCGTGTTGTTGTCGGCATAAAAACCCTCGCCGAGCTTCATCGCCCCGCCCGCGGCAGGCTGGAAGGCGACGACGTAGCGCTGCTGGTCCGTGGTGTCCTGGGCGAAGGCGTTGCCTTCCACGACGAACGTCGACGTGCCCACCACGGAGGCGAACGGCTCCCAGTTGCCCAGGGCGTCCAAACCTTGGTTGATCACCGCGGTGTCGGGCACGATGCGGGTCAGGCCCACGGACTCAATGCTGCCCGGCTTGACCGGGATGACGAACAGACGCAGCGCCACCACCCGCGTGCCTGGCGAGCTGGTCTGGCTCTCCCAGGTCACCGCGACGGTGTCATTGCGGAAGGCGATGCGCGGATTGCGCGACTCGGGGGTCGCCGCCTCCGGCAGTTCCTTCTCGGAAACGTAGAAGGTCTTGCCCAGCGGATTGCCCTGCGCATCGAACACGCGGCCCAGAATGATCTTCGCGTTCCCGCCCGTGCCGGCTGCGTCGTCGTAGGCCACCGCCACCCGGCCCAGTGCGTCGATCGCGACATCGCAACGGCCCGGGTTGAGCAGTTCCAGGTCATCCGACACCGTCTTGCTCCAGCGCACGGTGCCGTTGGCGTTCAGCACCGTGACCCACACGTGCTTCTTGGCATCGCCGTCGGCACCGATGGCCACCGAGGCATACGCATCGTTGCCGTTGCCATGGAATCCAACGCCGTCACCGCGACCACCGCCGCCCGCGATCGGCTGCCCGGTCAGGGTGGCGAGATCCAGGTTCGTCGAGACCGGTGTTCCCGCGTTGTCGAACAGACGAATCACTCCCGGCCCGTTGGCCGAAAACCGGATCGCAAACCCGCTCTTGGTCACACCCAATCCATGCCACATCTCGGACTTGATCGGATCAGAGGAGACCAACTGGGCCGCTTTCACTTCCTTGCCGGTCGGATCCACGATCCGCACGATGGCGTGATTCTGCTCGGACTCGCCGCCGTACAGGCTGACCAGATCGGCGCCCTGACGGCTCTCGCCCACGATCACGATGTTGCTGTTCGACAGGTAGTGCCAGTCGCCGATGCGGATGTTGCCGTCGCGCGCGGTGTAATCCTCGCTGACGCCGTTCACAATGCCCAGCGGGCCGCCGTTGCTGTCCAGCAACTGCACCGCGGGCCAATCGCCCTTGTCCTGATAGCCCGCGAACGCCGTCACCTCGAGACCGAGGTCGAACGCGGTCGCGCCCATGCCGATGCCATCCCCGAACGGATTGGCTTTGATCTTCGGTCCCCACCCGGTGCGGCCGGAAACCGCGGTCTTGTCGGCGCGGAAGAAGGACAAAAATTTCGAGGTGAGCGTCTGCCCCGCGAAGTTCGGATCGACGGAGGTGATTTCGGTGTCCGGCGTGATGGGCTTCCCATCGCGATCGAAAAGAGTCCAAACCGCCTCAAGGTCGGCAAGGGCATCGCCATCGTCTTCCCACCCGACAATGACATTGCCGTTGCGCGCAATGCCGATGCCAAGGCTTTCGGTGCTCGTGTTGTTGATGGTGTCGGTGGTGTTGACGTAGACCGTCTCCGACACAGGCTGCAGGCCGTTCTCCTCCGGCTTGCCCGGCAGGGTTTGGCTATAGGCGGAGGCCGCGACCCACGCGGTCCCAACAAACGCCAGCGAACTCAGTATTCTCATGCGTTGCTGCTCTAGTTGACGTTTCCCCGAAGTGGCTCCCCACACGCCGACGCCGATCCCCCGGGGCGCGCTGGACATGAAAAGTCCGCCTGGCCCGGAGACCTGCCGCTACGTGAGGATCCCTCTGGTTATGTCGCCCACCCGCCGAGCGCAACGGAAATCTCGGGAATACCCTGGGCAAAATTTGCGGTGACCACGCCAGCGCGCAATTCCTGCGCAGAAGTCGCGCGAGCCTCGATCCTTCAGCGGCTTGCCGGGGACGATCTGGGTTCGTAGCGTCACGCTTTGCGGAAATCCTGGCCCGCCGCTCCGCCGGCGGCTCCGGTGACGATCCGCTGACGATTCATTCACGATCCATGGCGTACCTCAACGATCACTATCTCAAGCTCAAGGCCGGGTATCTCTTCCCCGAAATCGCGCGACGTGTGCGCGCCTTCACCGAAGCAAATCCCGATGCGGCGCGCCGCCTCATCCGCTGCGGCATCGGCGACGTCACCGAACCCCTGCCCCAGGCGGTGGTGCAAGCCTTGCACCGCGCCGTGGACGAGATGGCGATCCGCGAATCCTTCAAGGGCTACGGCCCTGAGCAGGGCTACGACTGGCTGCGCCACGCCATCGCACAGCATGACTTCCGGGATCGCGGGATCGATATCGCCGACGATGAGGTCTTCGTCAGCGACGGCTCCAAGTGCGATTGCGGGAACATCCTCGACATTCTCGGCCACCAGAACCGCCTCGCCATCAGCGACCCGGTCTACCCGGTCTACGTCGACACCAATGTCATGGCCGGCCATACCGGAGAGGCCGACGCCCACGGTGCGTACGCCGGGATCACTTACCTGCCCTGCACCCCCGCCAACGGCTTCATCCCCGAACCACCCCAGGGCGCCGTCGACGTCATCTACCTCTGCTCCCCCAATAACCCCACGGGCGCCGCCGCCAGTCGTGCCCAACTCGAAGCTTGGGTGAACTACGCGCTCCAGCATCGCGCGATCATCCTTTTCGACGCCGCCTACGAGGCCTACATCCAGGACCCTTCCCTGCCGCACTCGATCTACGAAATCCCGGGCGCCCGCGAATGCGCCATCGAGTTCCGCAGCTTCTCCAAGAGCGGTGGATTCACCGGCGTTCGTTGCGCCCTGACCGTGGTGCCGAAGTCGTTGCGCGCCGCGGGTGCCGATGGCGAGATGCGTCCGCTCCACCCACTGTGGTTGCGGCGCATGACCACCAAATTCAACGGGGTCTCCTACCTCGTGCAACGCGCCGCGGAAGCGCTCTACAGCGCGGACGGCCGTTCCCAGGTCGCGGCCCTGGTCTCCCATTACATGGGCAACGCCCAGGTCCTGCGGGAGGGAGCCACCCAGGCCGGCCTCAAAGTCTACGGCGGAACCAATGCCCCCTACATCTGGGTGGCCACCCCTCCCGGGGTGACCAGCTGGGCGGCCTTCGATCGCATCCTGGGCACCGCGAACGTGGTCATCACCCCGGGCAGTGGCTTTGGCTCCATGGGGGAAGGTTACTTCCGCATCAGCTCCTTCAACAGCCGCGCCAACGCCGTCGAGGTCGCGGCCCGACTCCAAAGCCTGCGCTGGTAAACTCCCCAGGCTCACCCCCATGACGCCGTCGCCCGCCCCCCGGCGCGTGCCTGCCCCACCCACACGACGAGGGCTGCACCGCGTCCTACCCCGCGGGTTCGCGCTCGCGACGGCTTGCCTTCTCTCCGCCCAGTTCGCGCTCCAGGCGGCCGACGTTCAGACCCAGGATCCCCAGAACTGGGCCGAGTTCCGCGGGCCTCACCGGTCCGGCGCGCTGGAGGGAACCCGGTTTCCCTCGGCATTCGGCCCGGGAACCAACCAGAGCTGGAGCGTCGCGGTCCCCGGGGGACACTCCTCCCCGTCCATCTCGGGCTCGACGCTGGTAGTCACGGGATTCGAAAGCAACCGGCTGGTCACCCTCGCCCTCGACCGCCACTCCGGCGCCACGCGGTGGCGCGCGGAGATTCCGCCCGGGAAGATCGAATCCGGTTCCCGACTCAGCCACCCCGCCACCGCCACCGCCACCGCCGCCAGCGACGGCGAACGTTGGGTCAGCTATTTCGCTCCGTTCGGGCTCGTGGCCTACGCTCCCGATGGCCGCGAGCTCTGGCGGCACCCGCTCCCCACCCCGATCACGCAGCACGGCGCCAGTAGCTCCCCGGTGATCGCGGGAGGTCTCGTCCTCCAGCTCTGTGACCAGGACATCGACTCCTACCTGCTTGCCGTGGACCTGAGGACCGGCGAACGCCGTTGGCGCGTCGAACGCCCCGGAGTGCGCCGGAGCTTCTCCACCCCGCTCCCGTGGCCCGCCCACAATCCCGAGTTGGTGGTGGTCGCCGGCACGCTGGGCCTGGTCGCCTATGACCTCGCCGACGGCTCAGAACGCTGGCGCGTGCGCGGACTCCCCAACGAGATGGTGGCCTCACCCGTAGCCGACGACGCCGCGATCTATGTCGCCGGCTGGACGTCGGGAGCCGGGGTCCCCAGCCTGCCAGCCTGGACTGATCTCCTGACCCCGGGCGATCAGGATCAGGATGGGCGCCTCAGTCGCGACGAGGCTCCTCCCGGCCCCGCCAAGCAACACTTCACCTACCTCGATGCCGACAAGGACGGGTTCATCACGGAAACCGAATACACCTCCATCGCGCGCATCTTCCAGGAGTCGCGCAATACCGCCTTGGCGGTGAAACCCGGCGGGCGCGGCGACATCACCGACTCGCATGTCCTCTGGCGCGCCCAGCGCGGGCTCCCCTACGTCCCCACGCCGCTCGCATACCAGGGACTGCTCTATCTGGTGCGCAACGGAGGTCTCGCCTCGTGCCTCGACGCCCGGACCGGTGAGTACTGCTACCAGGAGGAACGCCTGGGGGCCCTCGGCGATTATTACAGTTCTCCCGTCGCGGCGGGGGATCGGATTCTGGTCATCTCACAACCCGGCACCGCCGTCGTCTACCGCGCCGGTCGCACACTCGAAGTGCTGAGCCGCGTTCCGCTGGGCGAAGAAGTACTCGCTACTCCCGCGCTGGCCGAGGACACGCTCTATATCCGCACCAAGACGCGGATGATCGCGTACCACGACCCGCCTCCGTAGTCGCCGGTCAGACGGCGCTCGCTCTCCCGCTTCCGCTCACCCCCTTCGCCAACCCATCCAGCGCGGACTCACGTCCGCGGCTACTCCCTCGTTCGTTCGTCCCGTAGCCGCCGTCGTCAGACGGCGCCATCTCCCCCGCTCCCGCTCACCCCCTTCGCCAACCCATCCAGCGCGGACTTACGTCCGCGGCTACTCCCTCGTTCGTTCGTCCCGTAGCCGCCGTCGTCAGACGGCGCCATCTCCCCCGCTTCCGCTCACCCCCTTCGCCAACCCATCCAGCGCGGACTTACGTCCGCGGCTACTCCCTCGTTCGTTCGTCCCGTAGCCGCCGTCGTCAGACGGCGCCATCTCCCCCGC
>JADLFD010000812.1 GCA_020845805.1 Verrucomicrobiales bacterium
ATCCCGCCCACGTCGATCAGCGCGATCTTGTCGCGTGAACTGCCATCCTCCACGACCACTTCCTTGAGGTCGTCCTGCACATGGCTGCTGCCGCCAAGGCTGGCCATGCCTCCGAAATCGATGCGGCTGGCGGCGAACCACACGGCTGCCACACCGATCCCGAGCACCGCCACGAGCAGGAGAAGAACCAGCCACGCGCGCGACACGCCACCGGAACGCTGTGGCGTAGACCACGCCGGGCCGGCGGGACGCTGTCCTGCAGAGAGCGGCGGCGGGGGAGGTGTCGAGGACCGTGCCGGTGTGGCTGGGGTGGGGGGCAAGGGGGACGCAGCAGGGGGCGTGGGCGGCGATGACGCGGAGCCGGGAGGAGAACCCTCCGGGGTTCCGCGATGGGCGAAATCCCGTGTCGGAATCCCCGAGCCTGGCGTGGGTGGGGGGGTGTCCCCGCGTGGCGACTCATCCATGGCGGCCAAGCTAGGGGACACCCCTTCGTCCCGCAAGTGACCACACCGCCTCGGGATGAGGGACCGTGCGAGGCGCCCGTGGTGACGCCGAGACTCCCGGCTCTTTCCTTCCTGCCTTCGAGCCGCGGAGCGTTCTACCTTGCGCACGTCATGTGGAACGTCTGGCACATCCGGAGCCTCGGTGTCGGTGGGGCCGTGGTCCTGGCTTCGGCCCGCATCGGGGCCGCTGACGCGGTGCCCCAACCCGAACAGGCGGTGGGGGGCGGGGTGGTGCGGTTGGGACGGGTGACGGTGGACGCTCAGGCTCGCTCCGCCTCATTTCCCGCCCGCGTGAACATGACCCACGGCACGGTGGAATACGCGCTGGTCGCCGACTACGGCAAGACCCACGAGAGCTTGTTGGTGACGGATGCCGCGGCGGTGCATGTGCAATCGGCGCTGCTGCTGCTGAATCTGCGAGCGACGGGGACGAACGCCGTGCGGGCGGAGGGCGCGTTGGAGGTGCCGGTGGAATCGGCGGTGGCGGTGCGGGTGGCGTGGGACGGGGCAGAGGGTCGCGTCACGCGTCGCCTGGAGGAGTTGGTGGACCTGGTGTCGAACGCGGGTGGGAGGACGGTGGTGACCGGGCGTCTGGCGACTGGGCCGTGGCTGTTCTCCGGCTCGTGGGTGACGCCGGAGGGATTTGGAGCGCATTTCGACGGGTCGTATTTTGCGCTGATCCGGGACGCGATCGCGGTGTTGAACAATCCACGCGGCGATGCCGTGGATGATGAGATTCATGCGCCGTCGGTGGCCCGCTTGCCGGCCTTGGGTGCCCAGGTGACGGTGACTCTGTCGGCTGAGCCGGCGGCAGCGGCGGCTTCCTGGAACGCGGCGCTTCGGCGAACGAGCACCGAAGGGGCAACGAATGGGGGGGAGACCGGCGGCCGGAGGCGTGGGCCGTAGGGGTGGTTTTTTGGACAGGACGAACATGATAAACAGGATGAAAGCGAAGAAATCGAACCGACCGAAGGCCGCCAAGAAACCGGAGGCCCTGTGGGCCTTGTCGCTGACGGTGGCGCCGGAGGCGGAGGACGCAGCGGCGGAGTTATTGTTCCGCGAGACGGGCACCAGTGCCGTGGTCACGCACAGCAAGGTGACGGGGCTCAGTACGGCGGTGGCCTATGTGCCGAGTGCGACCCTCTGGACGCCGGTGCTACGGCGCAGGTTGAAGGAGGGGTTGGTGGCCTTGGTGGAGTGTGGCCTGGAGGTGGGGCCAGCCGGTGTGACGTGGAAACGGGTGGCGCGGACCGATTGGCGCGACTCATGGAAACGCCATTTTCGACCGATCAACATTGGCCGGGCGTTATTGGTGCGGCCGAGTTGGAGTTCTCGGCGTGCCGTCCCAGGCCAAGCGTGCGTGGTGCTGGATCCCGGGCTGAGTTTCGGCACGGGGCAGCATCCCACCACGGAGTTCTGCCTGCGCGAGTTGGCAAGGCGACGTCCGCGGGCGGGTGAGGGCCGGTGCGCGATGCTCGATGTCGGGACCGGTTCCGGGATTCTGGCGATTGCCGCCGTGAAACTGGGTTACGGCCCGGTGGTGGCGTTTGATTTCGATCCTGACGCCGTGGTGGTGGCGCGTCGGAATGCGGCCAAGAACCGGGTGGACTCGAAGTTACGGCCGGTGCGCAAGGATGTGGCGACGTTGTCGCGGGCGCGGCGCGGGCGTTATCGAGTGGTTTGCGCCAATCTCACTGCGGATTTGCTGGTGAAATACGGTGAGGTGTTGCTTTCCCAGGTTGCCCGAGGCGGGCATCTGGTTTTGGCGGGCATCCTGGACGAGGAATTTGAGAGTGTGGCCGCGCGGTTTGAAGGTTGGGGTGCGCGCCGGGTGGCGGAGCGTCGTGGTGGGGAATGGCGATCGGGATCCTTTGTGGTGGGAGCTCCGAGTTGAGGGGTGGGAAAATGGACGGGAGATTGAATGGAAAAAGGGGTGACAAGGTCGAAGCCAGCACGCGGATGCCTGCAAAAACTTGTTGCACCGCGGGGTTTCCAGGGATAGAGGAGACGCCGTCGCAGATCATTCGGGCCATCAACAGGCCCATTGGCGGGGAGCCGCTGCGATGGTTCTTCCAGTTCTGAGGTTGGA
>JADLFD010000813.1 GCA_020845805.1 Verrucomicrobiales bacterium
CCTACTACGACGAGGTGGGACACAAGGATTGGAGCCATGCCGAGTCAGGAGCCCCGGTGCTCAAGGCGCAGCATCCCGAATTCGAGCTCTGGCAGCAGGGGATCCATGCGCGGTCGGGAGTGGCGTGTGCGGACTGCCACATGCCCTACAAGCGCGTGGGCGCGCACAAGGTCAGTGACCATCACGTCCGCAGTCCGCTGCTCAATATCCAGAAGGCCTGCCAGACCTGTCACCAGTGGCCCGAGGAGGAGTTGAAATCGCGGGCGGTCACCATCCAGGACCGCACCTTCCGCATGCGGAATCTCGCCATGGACGCACTTACCGATCTGATCGGGGACATCAAGGGCGCACGCGGCTCCGGCATGGGCACGAACGACACGCGCGTGGTTTCGGCGATGGACTTCCAACGCAAGGCGCAGTTCTTCCTCGATTTCATCGAGGCCGAGAACTCGATGGGCTTCCACGCTCCGCAGGAGTCGGTGCGCATCCTTGGCGAGTCGATCGACTTCAGTCGCAAAGGACAGAACGCGCTGCGCGGTTCCGCCGCGCGTACCACGGCTTCGGTCAAGTAGGCGAAGTCCTCGGCGGACGGCGGCAAGCGGGTCCGCGCCGGGCCTGCGTCGTGAAGTCTGGCTTTGACCAGGGGGCGGGCCAAGTCGTGGGAGTGGGGAGACGCCCGGGTCACTCCTGGCCCCCCTCGGCGTGGAGTCCAGCGCCCGGTGGCGGGGCAGGGGTCACTCCCCGAGGTTACGTTTCAGCAACGCCTTCAACCCAGCGGGGTCGAGCAGGCTGATGCGCGGGCCGTCGACCTCGATCAGTCCGAGCTCGCGGAGTTTCGCCAGCGTTCGGGAGAAGGTTTCGCTGACGGTGCCCAACTCGGCCGCGAGGGCGCGCTTGGTTCCGGAGAGGGTGATGAGGTGGGGTTGGGTTGGCGTGGGAGGCGCGGCACCCGCGGGGAGCTGCTTCAGCAGCCAGTTCGCCAATCGTGTCTCCACATCCTTCATGGTGAGATCCTCGAGTTGACCGATGAGGGTCCGGAGGTGGATGGCCATGGAGGCGAGCATGCGAAGCGCCAGCTCGGGGCGTTGCTTCAGGAGCTCGACGAAGCCTGCTTTCTGGACGAGCAGGACGGTTGAGGGTTCGGTGGCACGTGCATCGGCGGGGTAGCCCCCCTCGGTGGCCAGGGCCGCCTCGGCAAAGGTCTGCCCGCTGCGGAACACATAGATGACTTGTTCCTTGCCGGCGGCATTGACCCGGTGCACGCAGATGCTGCCTGTCTGGACGATGTAAAAGCCGCGGGAGGCTTCCCCTTCATGGAAGAGGTATTCGCCGCGCTCGACGGATCGCAGCACCGTCAATTGCGCGATCTGGCTGAGGTCTTCGCTGGAGAGTCCGGCGAAGAGATCGCATCGGCGCAGGGTGTTGTGCAGGGCCACCAGGCGGGCGTCGGGACGGGCAGGGGTCATCGATCGCCTAGCCTACCCGGGTGCAGGCGAAGGTGACAACGTCCAGAAGTGATGAGGTGGAAGTGAACGGGAGCGGTCGAGTGAGCGCCGTCTGCACGACGGCGGCTACGGAACGAAGAAGTAGCCGCGGACGTGTAGTCCGCGCTGGATGGCGTTGGCGAACGGAGTGAGCGGGAGCGGACGAGGGAGCGCCGCCTGCACGACGGCGGCTACGGGACGAGGAAGTAGCCGCGGACGTGAGTCCGCGCTGGATGGCGTTGGCGAACGGGGTGAGGGGGAGCGGACGAGGGAGCGCCGCCTGCATGACGGCGGCTACGGGACGGAACGAAGAAGTAGCCGCGGACGTGAAGTCCGCGCTGGATGGCGTTGGCGAACGGAGTGAGCGGGAGCGGCCGTGTGAGCGCCGTCTGCACGACGGCGGCTACGGAACGAAACGAAGAAGTAGCCGCGGACGTGTAGTCCGCGCTGAACGGCGTTGGCGAACGGAGTGAGCGGGAGCGGTGGAGCAAGTGAGCGCCGTCTCGCGACGGCGGCTAAGGAACGAAGAGGTACGCGGACATGAGTCCGCGCGGAACCTCTCAGGGTGGCACCACGGCCGCGGTGGAGACGGGTTGATGCCAGAGCGATCGCCAATAGTCCTGCTCGACGGCGTACACGTCCGTGACTTCCTCGGGCTTCACACACTCGGGGATCAGGCCGTAACGCTTCATTTCCCGGAACCAGTCTTTGCGCGGCACGAAACCTGCCATGTCGAACCGCTTGTCACGGTCCAGAAAACGGCGTCCGGCTTCGATCATGTCATGCAGCGCGCGGTACCCTGGATCGTCGCGTTGAGCGAAGATCGGGGCGGGAGCATGGGTGGGCGTGCCCGGGGTTTGGCACAAGCCCCAGCCACCCGCTTCCCGCGCGAGCGGGGCGAGCAGCATCAGGGAGTGTTCGGGTTGGGAGAGGTTGAAGACGATATGGCGGCTGGTGAGCAGGCGCGGGTCGTCCATGCTCGGCTGCCAGAATGAGACCCCGCGCTCATCGGCCAGGGAGAGCGGCAAGTGCCGACTCGGCTGGTCGTGGCAGGGCAGACAACGGGCCTTCAGGACCGTGGCGGCGGCCTTCGACTCGGGCCAGTCTTCGCCGGTGTTGATGATCTGGTTCTCGGAGTAGTTGCCGATCATCCCTGATCCCAGGGCGGCATACGTGCCCGGGTACGCAGCGCCGGTTTCGATCCAGAGCCGGAGCAGTTTCTTCTGATGCGGGGTGGCCTGCGCGCCGTAGTGCGATCCGTCCAGCAATTTGAGCAGGCGGCTCGCGCTGCTGCCGAGCGCACGCGGGTCGTAGTTGCTCTTCGGTTGGTTGCGCCCATCGGCAAACAGGCGCGCGATGGTCAGCATGTAGTAGCTGTGGCTGTAGAGCGGGCCACGGTCCCCGGTGAGGATCAGTCGGCCCGCCCGCGGACCGCCACGCGCGGTCTTTTCGTAGCCATGGCAGTCCGCACAGAGCGCATCCAGGACGGGCTGGATGTCGCGCGGAAAGTCGAGGACATCGGGCACATCCGCGATCGGTTGGATGGAGGCCGCGGGTTGGCGGACCGCGAGGGTGGAATGGAATTCCGCGCTGGGGGTCTGGGATCGGTGCTCGTGGCATCCGACGCAACTGAGCGTTTCGCCCGGCTGCACCGTGGTGAAGCTCTGCATGCGTTTGACCGAGAGATCGTTTTCGTCGAGGGCGACGAAGAACACGCTGCGCATGGCGGGCACCTCGAAGTAGGCACTCCCATCGGCCGCCACGGGCACGGTGCCGAGGATGCGTTCGAGGGTGAACGTGCCTCCGTAGCTGATGGGTTCCATGCCCCCGGTGTAGTGCACCGGCATGGGGAGGGTCTCGAGCACGAGGAGTTGGCGAATCTCGCCGCTCTTCACTCCGGTCATGTTGCGGCCGTGATGCACGTTGGCGAGGAGCATGCGGCCGTTCGCCTCCTCGGGGCGGGTGCGCGAGCGAAGGATGGGTTCGCGCGGGCGCGGGGTCAGGGGTCGGGGTTCATGGCATTCGAGCTTGGCGGCGCGGTCGCCCTCAGGGAGGCGAAGGATTTCCTCGGTGCGCCCGGATTCGTCCATGACCACCAGGGTGTTGCCCCGGGCGGCGAGGAAGCAGCCTTCGGTGAAGGCCCAGGGGTCGCGGAAATGGGCTGCCTTGCTGATGCTGCGCGCGAATTCCCTGGCGTCGGGGCCACCGCGTGGGTCGACGACGGTCACCACGCCGTCGTGCTCGCGTTGGCCGTGACCGGGGGAGAACGACGCCACGATCTTGTCCGTGCCGGGGATGGGGCGCGCGTCGATCATGGTGATGCCGGGGTGCAGATTCCCGAACCACGTCATCTGACCGGTGCCATCGGGGTTGGCGGCCCAGAGGTGATGGAAATGGACCTGGCTGCGGTCGACGTATTCCCAGCGGGTGTAGAGGATGCGTCCATCGGGGAGTGGCCAGGGCGTGTTGTCCTGTTCGTTGTTGCTCGAGAGCGCGCGCACGTTGGTACCGTCGGCGTCGCAGCGATGCAGGACGGCGACCTGAGTGAGCCAGCAATTGACCCATCGCTTGCAGCGGCTGGAGACAAAGACAATGCCCCCGTCCGGCAGATAGGCGGGTTCGAAGTCGTCGTATTCTCCCTGGGTCAGTTGGCGCAGCGCGGGATGACCGAGGGCATAGGGCGGCTCGGAGCCGGGCGTGGTGAGGTCGAGTTCGTAGAGGTGATAGTGTTCCGTCCCGCCCGGACGGTAGCTGAAGAGGATCTTCCGGCCGTCGTAACTGACCTGCGGGTCCCGCACTCCACCCCTCGGATCATTCAGCAAGGCCTGCAGCGAACGCGTGGCCAGGTCGAACCGGTACAGTCGCGTCCCTTCGACCCACGCTTTGCGATCGGGGTTGTCGGAGTAGTACCCGAAGTTGGCGTACCAATGTCCGTCGGTGGGATTCACGCCGCGGGCGGCGAAGACGAGGGCGGGGACATCGCGCATCGGGCCCTCGAGAAACTGCGCGAGCAGGCCTTTGGGCGGCGTGTTCGTGTCGGCGGCGGCCCCGACGTCGGGGCCTGGCAGGACGGGCGCCAGCAGCAGTGCGGCGAGGAAGCGGAGGACGACGACGGGTGTCGCGATCCGTTTCCGTGCGCGGGCAGGATGCTGGTGGCCGCTAGGTGAAGGTACCAAGGTTGGAACTCGACCGTTCTGGGTGTTCATGGGAACCTCCGTTTCGACGTCCAAAAGCATCCGATGGTCTCCCGGTGCGGGGAGGGTTGAGACAGGTCAACACCTCGGGCCGTGCGCGGGTGCCACTCTCCGGCATGACACCGCTCCGACCGGCCATCACTCCTTCCCGCGCTCCCGGCGCGGTGCGGCCGGAGGCGGCGGTCGCGGTCCCAGCCGCAACCCGATTCGAACTCGCG
>JADLFD010000814.1 GCA_020845805.1 Verrucomicrobiales bacterium
ACCTCGCCCCGTACACGCGGCTCACGACCTTCGAGCCCGCCACGCCCGACACGGAACGCATCGGACTCTGGGAACGCGACGTCGTGGAAGCCTTCATCGGCACCGACCCGGAACATCTCACGCGCTACACCGAGTTCCAGGTCGCCCCCAACAACATGAAACTCGACCTGCGCCTCGACCTGCCCCAGCGCGACTTCGAATGGAGCAGCGGCTTCGAGACCGAGACGCGCGTGGACGAAGCCAGGAAGGTCTGGACCGGCCGCATGCGGATTCCCCTCCGCTCGCTGTCCGAAACCGCGCCCGTCCCCGGGACTCGCTGGCGGATCAACCTCTACCGCTGTGATGACGCCAATCGGGCATTCCTCGCCTGGCGCCCCACGCTAAACAAGACGTTCCATGTCGCGGAACGCTTCGGCGTGCTGCTATTCGCGGACTAGCCGGGAATCCTCCTGCTCCTCTCCTCTCCTCCTTATCGCTTGGCGACGCGATCCGCCGGCCTCTCGTACTTCGCGAACTCGTGCCGGAAATGCGGCGGCAGCAGCGCCTTCACGCGCGCCGCCCGCGGACGGTCGTAGTCGCTCTCCACCACCTGCCCCACCGCGTGCAGTCGCGCCAACACCGCCGCCTGCGCGTGCGGGATGTCCAACTCCACCACTTCGCGAACCGGCCGCAGCTGCGTGCCCAGTTCCTCGAGCAGGTCCGGCATCCCCAACCCCGTCTTGGCCGAGACAAACACCGCCCCCGGATACAGCTCACGAAACCGTCCCACGGAAACATCCACACCCAGGCTGTCGGTCTTGTTGAACACCATCAGCGTGGGTTTGTCCTGCGCGTGCAGTTCCTGCAGGACCTCGTTCACCGCCACGATCTGCTCGTCGGCCTTCGGATGACTGACGTCCACGACGTGCAGCAGCAACTCTGCCTCGACCACCTCCTCCAGCGTGGCCTTGAACGCCTCCACCAACCGGTGCGGCAGCTTGCGGATGAACCCCACCGTGTCGCTCAACAGCACGTTCTGATTGGTCGGAAGCCGCAACCGCCGCGTGGTCGGATCCAGCGTGGCAAACAACTTGTCCTCCGCCAGCGCGCTCGCGCCGGTGAGGGCGTTGAGCAAAGTGGACTTCCCCGCGTTGGTGTATCCCACGATCGAGGCCAGCGGCCACTGGTGACGCTTGCGCCCCTCCCGCTGCGTGGCGCGCTGACGGCGCACCGACTCCAGCTCCCGGATCAGCTTCTCGATGCGCTCCTGCACCTTGCGGCGGTCTGCCTCCAACTGGGTCTCACCCTCGCCGCCCCGCATGCCGATGCCGCCCTTCTGTCGCGAGAGATGCGTCCAGAACCGCGTGAGCCGCGGGAGGAGATGCTGCAACTGCGCCAGCTCCACCTGCAGCTTGCCTTCCCGGGTGCGCGCGCGCTGGCCGAAGATGTCCAGGATCAGCTGCGTGCGATCGAGGATCTTGAGTTCGAACACCTGCTCGAGATTGCGGCTCTGGGCCGGGGACAGCTCGTCGTCGAAGATGACCGTGTCGATCTCGTCCTCGTGGCAACGCTGCGCAAACTCCACGGCCTTGCCCGGGCCAATGAAGGTCCGCGCCGTGGGTCCCTCCATCTTCTGCGTGCCGGTGCCCACCACGTCCGCCCCCGCGGTCTTGGCCAGCTGCCCCAGCTCCGCCAGCGAATCCTGCACTTCCCACGAGGTCCGGGACTTGAAATGCGCTCCCACCAGGAACGCGCGCTCCGATCCCTGCACTGCATTGTCCGATACGAGGGCCTTCACGTTGTTTGGTGGACCGAACCGTAGCAGGTGAAAACGCCCCTGTCATGCGGAGCCCGGCCGGCACCCCGTGAACCGCGCTCCGCTCAGCAGGCCAGGGTGTGGCGCGGCCCCACCGTGTGGTACTCCGCCCGCCAGGGCTGGCGACGTTCCAATTCGAGGTACGCCACCCCCTCCGGCTGCGCGTCGGCGTGAACCCGAAAGGGATGCTTCACGCGCACAAAGACGCTGCCCGTCTCCGGCCAGCCCTGGTGCGATTCGAGGACTTCATTGCCCGCGGACAGCTCCGCCTGCAGCACGGCACGCAAGGCGGGATGCAGCGCCGCCAGCGCCGAGGCATGCCGCCCCTCGCGCCAGACCTCCGCCGACACCGACCAGACTTCCATCCCCGCCTCGCCCCCCGGCTCCCCCGCGCGAGCGGGCGCCATGCCGTTCCGCGCGAGCACACGACGCCACGCCTTCGTCTCCGATGCCACCCCCAGCCGCACCTCGGGCCAACGAAGATTCCGAAAGGCAAACTCCAGCATCATGCCCACCGCAAAGGTCCCCAGCCCCCTCCCACGCGAGGCCCGATGGATACCGCAAACCAGCCGGCGTTCCCCCCCCGGTTCGAGCCCCATCCACCCGCAAACGCCCACCACCTCCTGGAGCTCCTGCACCACGAACAGATAGGCGCTGTCCTTCGCGCGACGCCTCAGTTGCGATACCACAAAGTCGCGCACCCCGAGATCGCTCACCGGGTCCGACATGCCCAACAGCACGGCCAGATCCCGATCCGCCACCAGCGCGCGCAGGGCGGCCGCGTGACTCGGCGTGAGCATGTCGATGGCTCGGGGGCTGGGCATGGGTGGGGTCGGACGGTCGGCACCCGCGTGCGACCGCCTCTCCGGCCCGCCACCGGACGAGCCGGTGGGAAGCATGCGCGCCCAGCCGGGATCCCGGCTATTCGACTTTAGAGGAATCCCCCGCCCCGGCCGCAGGCCCAGGGTCGAGCAAACCCGCAAGCTTCCGCAGGGTGGTGCGGTTCCGCATGGTGTTGACCGCGCGCGCCAGCGCCTTGTCCAGGATGGGCATGGTCACGGGAGAGTCGGTCAGGCGTCCGCGACTCAGCCAGTAGACCTCGCGTCCCTGCACGCGAAACACGTCGCGTTCCGAGCTCAACCCCTCCAGGGCGCGAATGACCCCGTCCCCGGGCGGCTCGTTCAGGAACAGGACCTGCACGCTGTGCCCCTCCGCCTCGCCTTCCCCCGGCGCAAAGGCGGGGAAGGCCACCACCGCACGAACCTCCGCCGGGGTGCGCAACAGCACCGGCACCGCATACCCCAACTCCCGGGCGAGCGCCTGCTCGAGTCGCCCGCGCAGGGTGGGTTCCGATCGCACGCCCGAGGTGAAGATCACATTGCCGCTGGCGATGAAGGTGGCGACGTCGCGGCCGCCCGACGCCGCGAACACCCCGGCCAGGCGGTCCATCTTCACGCGGTGTCCGCCGACATTGATGCCGCGCAGGAACGCGACGAAGCGGCTCATCAAACCTCCTTCGCCGCCTTCACAAACGCGCGGAGCAGCGCGGGATCCTTGCGACCCGGCTCGGATTCCACACCGCTGGAAACATCCACCGCATAGGGACCCACTGCCGCCACTGCGCGCGCGATGTTGTCCACGGTGAGCCCGCCGGCAAGCACCACGCTGCCACCTCGCCGCACCGCTTCGCACGCCAGGTCCCAGTTGAACGTCTGACCCGTGCCGCCAAAGGCCCCCGCGACATAGCTGTCCAGCAGCCAGGCCATCCCGCGATAGGCTTCGACCGCCTGCAGCGAGGCCGCATTCTGCATGCGGAACGCCTTCAACACGCGCCAACCGACGAAACTGCGGCAGTACTCCGGCGTCTCCTTGCCATGGAACTGCAGCGTGTCCAAGCCCGCAACGCTCGCGGCTTCGCGCACCCGTTCCTCCGAGGCGTCCACGAACACTCCCACTCGCGCCACGAAGGGCGGCAGCTCCCGCGTGATCGCCGCCGCCTGCTCCACACTCAGGTAGCGCGGGCTCGGCGGATAAAACATAAACCCCAGGGCGTCCGCGCCCGCCTGCACCGCCGCCAAGGCATCCTCCACCCGCGTGATGCCGCAGATCTTCACCCGGACGGTGGGGGGCGGGACAGGCAGGTTCATGGAAGCGAGGGCGCTGAGGAGACAGGGGCGAAGCGGGGACCAGGACCACCTCAGCCACCACCGCGCGGCAGGCCGAGGACGTCCTGCATGTCGTAGATGCCCGGGGCTTTGCCGGCGACCCATTGCGCCGCGCGCAGCGCGCCATTGGCAAAGGTGTCTCGGCTGCTGGCCTTGTGGGTCAGTTCCACACGCTCGCCGTTGGCGGCGAAAATCACCGTGTGATCCCCGACCACGTCGCCCCCGCGCAAGGCGTGCACGCCGATCTCGGAACTGGTGCGCTCGCCGGTGATGCCTTCGCGCCCGTGGCGCAAGGCCTCTTCCAACTGCAGCTTGCGCGCCGCCGCCAGAATCTCCAGCAGGGTCGTCGCCGTGCCGC
>JADLFD010000815.1 GCA_020845805.1 Verrucomicrobiales bacterium
CGCCCGCGCTGCAGCAGCGACCACGCCTGCTCCACATACCCTGACTCACGCAGGGTCGACACCGCCGCCACCATCCGGGCTGGAGTCGCAAAAGTGCTCAGCGCCAGCTCCGGCGCCACACGCTCGCCATCGCCACGACGACCAGCCGCCACGGCCGCTCGTAGCTCCGCGAATAAGACCTCCCCCGTCAATGACTCCTGCCGGCCGGAGAGCAAGCGAGCCGAGGCACACGCGCGCCGAAGCTCACTCCACCGCGCCTCCTTGATCAACGCGTCGAAGTACGCCCGCCACACCTCCACGGACCCGCCATACCCCTGGATCTTCGCCTCCAGGAAATCCAATGCCTCCCGCGACAACCCCAGATCCAACAGCGTCCCCACGAAGCGCGCCGCACCCGCGGCATCCAGCGGCGTACCGCGATACTCCCGGGCCAGCCTCCGCGCCTCCTCACCACGACCTGCCGCGGCCAACAGGGTCCAAACCCGGACGTGATCCATCGTGGTGTCGCCGTGCAACTGCACCAGCCGCGCGACCGCTGTTTGGGCGTCCTCCACGCTCGAGCGTTTCTCCGCAGAGTACAACAGCAAGCGCGCTGCGACCGCGCCGCGCCGACCAGAGTCGTTCACCGCCGCGCGCAGGCGTTCCCCCGCTTCCCGCCCCTTCGCCCCTTCCTCCGTCGCCGAGCGCCATGCTTCCCCGTACAGAACCAGCTCCGGATCGCCGTCCCATCCGGGAGGACGCCCCTGCCACACCCGCCCAAAAGCCTCCCACTGCCCGGCCCCCAACAAACAACGGGCCCGCACCCGCAGCACGGGATCGTCCACGCCACTCCCTCCGCCTTGGGCGTCGGCCCAAGCCAGACCCGACTCCGGACGCGTATAGCGCTCCAGGACGCCCGCCATCAGCGGGATCTCCGTCCGGTTCGTGCGCGTCAGCCGTGCCAGCCACTGGACGCTCGCCTCCACGATCACGACGTGCGCCGGATCGGGCACTAAGGCCTCGTGCAGGTGTCGGAGAATTCCCCGGTGGAGCTCCGGATCCCCCAGGTTGCGCGCCACTGCCGCCCGCCACGTGTAAAGGGCTTCGTCATACTTCCCCTCACGCGCGAGCTGTTGGGCAGACCGACGCAGCGACCACGCCTGCAACCAGTCGAGGCCACTGATGCGAATCACCGGACCCGCATGACCTGCCGGAGAAGAACTCCACCAGCGCAGTGTGCCCCCGACCACCAGGCCCACCACCGCCAACAACAGCAGAAAGACCACCGCAAACCCACGGTCCTTATTCAACACACGAAAGAACCGGAACTTGGATAGCCTCCGGCTCAGGCGGGTCCGGCGCTTACGGATCGTCTTCTCCATGCGTCACTCGATCCACGATTGCCTCATGACCGTCCGTCCGCCGCCCGCCGCCCCGAACCGGGCTCGGCCGACAACCATTCGGCGTCGCCCATCGCCTCCAGGCGCACCTCTCCCAGGGCCGCCGGCAACAAACAAAACTCGCCGGGATGCAAGCGCAACGATCCTTCCCCGCCGCAAACCAGCAACTCCCCGGACACCAACCCCAGCACGCGGCAGCGCGCCAAACGCAGCGTCGAGAGACAGCCGGCGGGAGCGCGACGTGCCTCCACCGAGAACGCGGCGTCCTTTACCAAGGATCGCCCCTGGGTCGGCCCTTCCTGCACCCAGGGCTGCCGCACCAACTCCGGGGCGACATCCGAAAAATCGATGCTCTCCAAAGACTCGCGCAGATGCAGCGCCCGCGGCTTGCCATCCAGCCCCAGGCGGTTCCAGTCAAAAACGCGGTAGGTGGTGTCCGAGTTCTCCTGAATCTCAAACAACAACACCCCGGCGCCCAAGGCGTGAACCCGTCCGCTGGGAAGGAACAGCACATCTCCGGCGGCCACCGGCAGGCGATGAATGCACGCCGCCACCGAACCATCGCGCACCGCGGCTTCAAACCGGGCACGCGTGATGCCCGGCTCGAGCCCGGCATACACGCTCGCGGTGGGAGAGGTCTCCACGAAATACCAAAGCTCCGTCTTGGGTTCGCCCCCCAAGGCCGCCGCCTTGGCCGCCGGGGGATGCACCTGCAGGGAGAGATCAGCCTGGGCATCCAGAATCTTCACCAACAACGGGAACCGCCCCCCCACGGGTCGGGCATCCCCCAGCAGGCCGGCCGCATCCACCGCCATGAGTTCGGACAGTGTCCGACCGCGCAGCGGACCTTCGGCCACCACGCTCACCGCTCCAGGACGATCGGCAATCTCCCAGGACTCGCCAATCGGCGCTCCCGCGGGCGTGACCCTCCCATACCGCGTGGCCAGACGCGCCCCGCCCCAGACCCGCTCCTGATACAGCGGTTTGAATCGAAGCGGCGCCCAGTCCATCCGGTTTATCCCCCCGCCGATTCCGGCGCGGACGAGGCCTCCGCCGTGACCGCCGTGGCGTCCGGCAAAGTCCGACCCTTCACCGTAAAATGCCCCATGGCCCGGAACTTCTCGTACCGCCGCTTCAGGCGCTCGTCGCGCGCCAACCCGAGCAACTCCGCCAAGTGACGCACCAGACACGCCTTCAGCGCCGCCGCCGTGGCCGCGGGATCGTGATGCGCTCCTCCGAGCGGCTCAGGAATCACCTCGTCCACCAACCCAAACTCTAGCAGATCCCGCCCGGTGATCCTCAGCGCCTCGGCCGCCACGGGCGTCGCCTTGCGGTCCTTCCACAAAATGGAGGCGCAACCTTCAGGACTGATCACCGAGTAATAAGCGTTCTCCAGGATGAGAACCCGATCCGCCACGCCGATGCCCAACGCTCCGCCCGATCCGCCTTCCCCAATCACCGCCGCGATCACCGGCACTTCCAACCGCATCATCTCGCGCAGGTTCACCGCGATCGCCTCGGCGATGTGCCGTTCCTCCGCCGCCACCCCGGGAAACGCTCCCGCAGTGTCGATCAGCGTGATGACCGGCAGCCCGAAACGATCGGCGAGCCGCATCAATCGCAGGGCCTTGCGGTATCCCTCGGGATGCGCCGACCCGAAATTCCGCAGGATGTTCTCCTTGGTGTCCCGCCCTTTCTGCGTGCCGATCACCATCACGCGGTGGCCCGCCAAACGCGCAAACCCTCCCACCATGGCATGGTCGTCCGCATACAAACGGTCTCCGTGGAGCTCGAGGAACTCGGTGAAGATCAGCCGGACATAATCCAAGAAATACGGCCGGTGTGGATGCCGGGCCACTTGGACCCGCTGCCACGCCGTGAGATTCGCGTAGATCTGCCGCCGGGTCTCCGACAGCTTGGCTTCGATGCCGCGGATATCGTCCTCCAACTGAAGTCCCAACGGATTGGCCTGCTGTGCGCGGCGCAACTCGTCCAGCTTCTGGTGAAGTTCGATGAGCGGTTTCTCGAAGTCGAGATGGTGCTTCATCGCTTGTCGCAGGATAGGACCTCGCACCGCACACGGGCAACGCCGCAATTGGACCCCGGAGTCCGCTCGGAGTCGGGGTCAGTCCCCGCGCCAAACGCCGTCCGGCATCGGCCGGCCCTTCAACCGCCTCGCGTCCACCACCACGTGACGCAGCTTCCGCCGATTCCAGGTGTACATCACATGCACCCGCCCGTCCCGCGCCCGAATCATCGCCGGATACGAGAACTCCCCACTCTCGTTCTCCAACGTCCACGCCGATTCCCACTGACGCCCTTCCTTCGACAACGCCAGATTAAGCGTTCCCCGCCCCTGCTTCAGATGATTGTAGACCAGCAGGAATCCGCGCGACCCCAACCCCACAGCGTCGATCCCCGAGTTCGGGTTCGGCAATACGGTCGCCGTCAACGGAGTCCAGCTCCGCCCCGCATCCATCGAGTCCGCTTCCAGAATCACGCCCTGCCGCGACCGACACAGAATCTGGATCCGGCCGCGACCGTGATCCAATAGCGTAGGCTGGATCGCTCCCCACTCTTCCGCCCGATTGAGCGGCGGTGTCCGTTCCCACGCCCCCAGCGGATCGCGCGTCCACTCCATCTGCACCCGCCACCCCGCATGCTCCGTGCTGGAACCACAGAGCAAGGTGCCATCGGACAACTCCACCGCCTTCGCCCGCACCGGACCCATCATGCCGTCCGGCAAACGGTGCGGCGCCGACCATGTTTCCCCCTCGTCCGTCGAACGA
>JADLFD010000816.1 GCA_020845805.1 Verrucomicrobiales bacterium
GACCGTCAGCAGCGCGAACGTGAGCCAGCCCGCGCCGGAGGATGTGGTTTCGGCCATACGCACGCGTACTTTATGGGCGGCGACCCCGAGCGCAAACGGAATGTCCCGACCCTGTCCTCCACCGCCCCCCCGCCGCGGCGATGGGGGTCGCGGCGGCAATGGTCCCTCAGACGGAACTCGGCGCCGGCGGGAATCCGGCCTTGGGCCGCGACTGCAGATGCAGGAGGTTGGCCAGCACGTCGTCCACGCGGGCGAGATGATCACGCCGGTCCTCGTGCTGCCGTTTGAGATCCACCAAGTACGCCGTCACCGCACTCAAGCGTTGGGCCAGCAGCACGGACACGTGCAGCGCGGCGTCAGGGTGCGCGCGCAGGAAGGGCATGGGATCGCAGATCTCCCGGAACCGGCTCTCCACCGTGACGCGGACCGTCGCGATGTGCGGATGATCCAGCAGGATGGACACCTCCCCGAACACGCTCCCGGGCTGGGAGACGGAGGTGATCGGAACGCCGGCCTTCAGGATCTCCACCGTGCCGCCTTCCAGCACGTACAAGACCCCCGTACGACGCCCTTCCTCCAGCAGGATCACCCCGGGAGGAATCACGCGCTGCGGAAAACTCGCCGCCAGTGCTAACATCGAGGCAAGCGGTGGCACGGGGACGGAGTAGCGCATCGGGGTGGGATACGGAAGCTCGGAATCGCACCCGGCTCCGGCTCAGGGTCCCAGCCGGAGGCGCAGGAAGGCTCCCGCGCCTGACGGTGCGCCGACGGACACCTCGACGTCCCGCGCCGTGGCGCCGACGGGCACCGTGACGATCGTCGCCCAGGCAGGTGTCCCGTCCAGTCGCCGGGACTCGATGACGTACCCACGACCCGCAGCGGCGGGGAAACGGCACATGAGCGTTCCGTCCGCCGCCCATCGGACCTGCGTGAAGCGCAGCACACTGCCCGACTCGGTCGGGTCGGTCCCCGCCAGATACTCGGCGAGGTTGGACGCCCCGTCGCCATCGGCGTCCCGGGCCGCATCCGACGCATCGCCGGGATTCAAACCATGCTCCCGTTCCCAGGCGTCGGGCAGGCCGTCATCATCCAGGTCCGGATCCGTGACCGCTGGCGCGGTGCCCGGGCTGGGCGGCGTGGCACTCCAACTGCGCGGATCGCGCCCCGAGCGCGTCGTGTCCGTCCGGGTCAGCGAGGAGCCCTCACCGTCCGCCGCCGTGGGCCAGATCCCGCGATCCGCGTAGGTGATCTCATCGACAATCACCCAGGAGATAGGCTGACCGGCGGTGTCGGGCGACTGCGCGCGCTCGAGCGCCACGCGGTCGCTGTCGTTGTCGAACCTGCCCACCAGCGGTCCGAAGATGCGCACCGTCGCGGGCACGGCAAACAGGGACCGGAAGGCGGCAGTCAGCGAGGGGTTGGCCACCGGGTCAAAGGCCACCACCACCACGCGTTCCCCTGCGGCCAGCGTGATGAACAGGGGCAGGTCGAAGCTCACACCCCCGTTGAGGCGCCACACGGCGTTGGTGTTGTAAAGGGGCACCGGCGTCGCCGCCAGGTTGTGCAGTTCCACGTACTCCTGGTACGCCTCGGGCACCTGATTGGTGGGGAACGTCCCGGAGTGATACATCACCTCGCTCACGATCACTCGCGACCCGGGACTCGCGTTGGCGCTCCCGCGTGTGCGCGGCGTGACCTGGTCCCAGAAGTCGCCGCCGTCCGGCACGCGTGCCAGTGCCCAGTCGTTTTCCTGGCCCTTGAAGGCCACCGCGTCCACCACCCGGCCCTTCCCCTGCGCGGGCAGGTGGCTGAGGAACACCTGTTCACCTTCCTTGTTCAGACTGAACCCGGTGCCGCGCGGGGTGTTGAAGCCAGTAACCTCATCGAACACCACGCGACCGCGCGCGGGCACCACGGTGCCGGCCGGAATGGGCCAGCGCGTGAGATTCGCCGGGTCATCGCTGAGGGACCAGCCCGCCCCGAACACGAAGGAGGTGTCGGCAGCGCGATACAGTTCCACCCAGTCGTTCGAATCGAATTCGCTGAGGAAATCGGTGTGGGCCACCACCTCGTTGAGCATCACTTCCCGCACCGGCTCGGGATCCGCGCCTCCGGGGGACCCGCCCAACGACGCGCTGGCGCGCCAGTGAAGCGGATCATCGAGCCCCGGATGCTCCACCGCCGCCTGGCCCGTCACCGCCACCAGCGAGGAACCGGCCCCGTCCGCCTGCACCGGCCAGCTAAGGCCGTCCGAGAAGGTGACACTCAGGAGCGACGTGCCCCCTCCCGCCGCAGTGAGGACCACCTGCTCCCCGGCATCGCTGAGATTGCCGGTGTACGGCCCCACCACCGCAACGCTGGCGCTGAGACCATACGCTGCGCGGAAGGAGGCGTACCCGGTTCCCGGCTGGTCCTTGCACACGACAAGATAGCCGCCCGCGGGAATCCGTGTGCCCGCGGGAAAGGTGAACGTGATGCCGGAGGTGAACGAGGCACCACCCAGGTCGAGCACCGTGGTTCCCGCGTTGTGCAACTCGAGGAAGTCATCCGCGGATCCTGCCGCCGCGTGATACATGATCTCGGTGAGTTTCAGATCCCGTTCCAGATCGGCGATCCCCGACGCGGCCCCCGCCACAAACTCCACCGGAGCAGACCAGTTGCTCGTGCGTCCTTCGAGGTCCGTGAGTTGGACGCGTGCGCGATAGGTGCGGCCCGACTCCACCACGCCCGGCGGGACTTCGATCTCGGGGACGTCCGGGTCCACAGGACCGCTTTCCCACACCGCTTCGATCTCGTATTTCCAAGGCTCGGAGGCCGCCCAACTCGGGGTCGAAGCGTCCACCTTGGTGACTTCGCCCAGCCTCCATTTCGCGGCCGCCAGGGTTGCGCCCCCGGAGGCGGCGGTGCGCGCGAACCGGAGCCCATTGGCCGGGAAACCAGGCGAGCCGGTATAAGTCAGCTGGGGTGCCGTCGGAATCGCTGGATCGAACGCCAGGGCATCCAGGTTCCGCGCGCGGGCCGCGCTGTTGGTGGCGCGAAACATGACATACCGTTTCATGACCTGGGCCACGCCGTTGAAGGTGCGCTCCACCGCCGCCGCCGGATAGTTGGGCCAACGATAATAGCGCCCGTGTCCGGCCTTGCTGTCGGGGCTGGTCGAGTAAGTCCCGCTGACCATGCGCGGATTGTAGTCCCACTGGGCGCGATCGGCGTCGAGCAGCGTGGCTCCGGTGGCCGGGCCTCTAAGCCTCCCGGCTTGCTCATCGATCAGGCGCCATGCCTCGTCCGCGTTCCAGAAGAGGTCGCGGTACTCGCGGATGCGGTTCTGCCATTCGCGCCACACCGCCGGATACCGCGATGCCTCAGGCAACAACCGTTCCTTGATGCGATCCACGCCGCCGCATCCCGAGTCGAACATGTTCTCCGCCCAGGTCAGGTCGAGATCCCAGGGAATCACCTCCCAGCGCGCGCGGGCGGCGTCCCGGAAGTAGAAGAAGTTTTTGTCGTAGCAGATGTCATAGTGGTGGATGGCCTGCACGACGGTCTGATAGCTGAGGTACCGCGGGATGTGAAAATTGGTCCGCCACCACGATTCGGTGGCGCCGTTGTAGCGGGAGAGGAAGGAGGACAGGTCGCTGTTGTCCGCCGGCCCGGCGTTGCCCAGGTGATTCAACTCGCCCCCTCCGCCCTCCATCTTGAAGAGGTTCCCATCCGGCAGTCCGTGTTCCTCGACGAAACTGCCATCCGGCTGTTCGAGCATCAGGTAGATCCCCCAGAAATCGCCTTCGAACTGGCTCGTCGTCGAGGTTTCCGCGGCGTCGTCGATCACCCGGAATTGGGTGAAGGCCGAATGCATCGCCGGCACGCCTGCCAACCGGAACATGCGAAAGCCGGTGGACTCGAACATGCCCTGCTCGCCGCGGTGGTTGTAGTCGCCCTGCTGAATGGAGGCGCCCAGGTTCAGCTTGGACCACTTGGTGCCGAGCTTGCGGCCCCAGTCGTCGCGCGCCTCGAATCCGTGGCCGCGGTTCAGGTCGAACTTCCACAGGTTCTTGCACATCGCGTACCGCCAAACGCCGCCGCGCGCACGAAAGCGGACGTGCTCATACACCCGGCCGTCGA
>JADLFD010000817.1 GCA_020845805.1 Verrucomicrobiales bacterium
ATGGCCGCGAACGCCAACACGGAGGCCGGCCGCGAAGTCCTGCGGCTTATCGCCGCGCACCCCGGCCAGTTGGCCCTCGGCAACCACAGCGACACCCACCCCGACTTCACCACCCTCACCCCGGCGTCGATGATTTTGTTGGTGCGATTCTGGGCGTCGTATTCGTACCGGGTGCTCCGACCCATGGCGTCCACGATCTCGGCCAGGAGCGGACCCCGGTACACGAACCGGGTCTCATTGCCGAGGGCGTCACGCGTCGACAACAGCCGTCCCGAACCGTCGTAATCGAAACGGACTTCCGCTCCCACCTCGTTGATCACGCGATTGGTCAGTCCCTGGAAGGTATACTCATAGAGCCGGAAGCTGCCGTCCGGATTGATCACCTTACCAGGACGACCGCACGCGCATCCTCCATCGTACTCGACGCGTGTGACGTTTCCGGCGGCGTCAGTCAGGGTCGTCACCCGACCTTGGCCATCCCGTGTCATCGCTGTGGGCAGGCCCGCACTATTGACGACCTCCAGCATGTGGCCTGCTGCGTCATATCGCAGCGCGATGCTCTGCCCGAAGGCATCGACCACCTTCGTCGGCTTGTTGAGTGAGTTGTATGTGACCGTCGTGGTGTTTCCTAGGGCATCCACGGTGCTGACCACATTCCCCCGTGTGTCGTAGGCGCGTCGCGTGACATAGCCTCGGGGATCGGTCACGGCGGTTTCCTTGTCCGGGTTCGCTGGATCCCCGTATTCGTACCGGGTCACGTTCCCCAGCGGGTCGTGCCTCTCCAGCACGTTCCCGCGAGCGTTATAGACCAGGGTCGTGATGTTTCCCCGCGCGTCTGTGACCGTTCCAATGAAGTTCGAGGGATCGAAGTTCTGCTCGGTCCGATTCCCCAGGGCGTCGATTGTCGCCACGATGCGCCCGTTCTCGTCGAACTCGGTCCGTTGCGCCTGGCGGCCGAGGGGGTCAATGACCTCGTTCAGGAAGTGCCTCGGCACCGGATGGTAGGTGAATCGGGTCGTCAGGTTCGCCTGGTCCGTGACCGCCACCAGATCCCCACGGACATCGTAGTCGTACACGATGGCATTTCCGTCCGGGTCAACGACTCGCGTGATCCGGTTCTGCCCGTCACGCAGGAGCGCGATGCTCTGGCCGGAGGAATGGCTGATCTGACCCGCGGCGAACGTCACCACGTTGTTATTGAGGTCGGTGATCGTCTCGAGCTTCCCGCTGGTCGTGAACCGGTATTTCAAGTTGTCCGTCGTCGTCAGCACATAATGGTCCGGGCGCCAGGTGAACCCGAAGAGGAAGAGCACCGCCTCACCGCCCGCGGCCCGCCCCAGCGCGTTGTCGGCCCCGGTCGTCGAGAGGGTCTCATACACTCCGGGATCCGCCCGAAACCGGGGCGAATAGGTAAACCCGAAGAACCCACCGCCGGTACGAAGCAGTTCAAAGGTAAACCCGACGCGTCGCCCATCCGGAGTGGTCACAAAGACACGAGAGATCCCATCGACAAAGGGTGTGTCGTCGAAGACGCCGCCTCCTTGGTTTGGCGGTGTCTCCCGGATGTCGCCGTCGAAGAACCCCAGTTTCCATCCGAAACCAAAGTCACCCGAGGCGTTCGCGTTAAACGTATTGTAGCGGCGGATCACCTGAATCGGAATGCCGAGCAACGGGATCGAGAGGTCCGTGAAAGCGAGGCTGAACTGGCCGAGCTTGGCCTCCGCCCTCACGCTCACCAACACGGTCTTGGCCGTCACCAGACCGCCTTTATCCCTCGCCCGGATGCGGATCAGGTACGTGTCGTTGTCCCGCGTGGTCGGATCGAACTTCGCCACGATGGCGTTGTTCACGTTGACCGTGCCCTCACCAATGAGCTCGTAGTCGGCGTCGTCCGCCGCCGGATTGGCCTCGTCCACCTGGTCGGCGCGAGCCACGTGCACTTGGTAGAGCGCCAGGTTGGCGTCCGTGATCGTGGCCACCACGTCGGTCAGGAACGTGACCTGCGAGTTCGCCCCAGGGCTGTGGAGGGTCACCTGCGGCGCCGCGCCGTCCGCGATGCTGGGTCCCGTCGAGATCGTCACATTGACCTCCGTCCCTGGGTCCACCGCGCTGCCCGCCACGGGAGCTTGGGCGAAGATCTGCCCCGCCACCGCCGAGGGATGGCTCTGCAAAGCCGCCGTGCCCAGCATCAGTTGGGCGGCGAAGAGCGCCGATTCGGCCTGGAGTTGGGTGAGACCCACCAGATCCGGAACCACCACCGCCGAGAGGCCTAACGAGACCACCAGCGCCACCGACGTCCCCGACAGAACAGAGGTGCCGGCGGTCGGATTCTGGCTGATCACCTGTCCCGCCGGGACGGTCGCATGATTCGCCGTCGTCACCGCTCCCACCGCCAGACCCGCCCCCGCGATCGCCGTTCCGGCGGCGGCTTCGGTCAACCCCACCACGTTCGGAACCAGCACGGGTGGCGGCCCGAGTGAAACCACCAGCGCGACTGACGTTCCCGGCAGCACGGAGGTGCCAGCGGTCGGGTTCTGGTTGATCACCTGCCCTGCCGGGACGGTGGCATGATTCGCCGTCGTCACCGCTCCCACCACCAGGCTCGCCCCGGTGATCGCCGTTCCGGCGGCAGCCTCAGTCAACCCCACCACGTTCGGAACCAACACCGGCGTTGGCCCGAGCGAGATCAACAGTGCCACCGACGTCCCCGGCAACACGGACGTGCCGGCGGTCGGATTCTGGCTGATCACCTGTCCCGCCGGGACGGTCGCATGGTTCGCCGTCGTCACTGCTCCCACCGCCAGACCCGCCCCCGTGATCGCCGTTCCGGCGGCGGCTTCCGTCAGCCCCACCACGTTCGGAACCAGCACCGGCGTCGGCCCGAGCGAAATCACCAGAGCGACTGACGTTCCCGGCAACACGGAAGTGCCGGCCGTCGGGTTCTGGCTGATCACCTGCCCGGCCGGGACCGTCGCATGATTCGCCGTCGTCACCACTCCCACCACCAGGCTCGCCCCGGCGATCGCCGTTCCGGCGGCGGCTTCCGTCAGGCCCACCACGTTCGGGACCAGCGCCGGCGTCGGCCCGAGCGAAACCACCAGCGCCACCGAGGTCCCCGGCAACACGGACGTGCCGGCCGTCGGATTCTGGCTGATCACCTGCCCCGCCGGGACCGTCGCATGATTCGCCGTCGTCACCGCTCCCACCACCAGGCTCGCCCCGGTGATCGCCGTTCCGGCGGCAGCTTCCGTCAGGCCCACCACGTTCGGGACCAGCACCGGCGTCGGCCCGAGCGAAATCACCAGAGCGACTGACGTTCCCGGCAGCACGGAAGTACCGGCCGTCGGGTTCTGGCTGATCACCTGCCCGGCCGGGACCGTCGCATGATTCGCCGTCGTCACCACTCCCACCACCAGGCTCGCCCCGG
>JADLFD010000818.1 GCA_020845805.1 Verrucomicrobiales bacterium
GCCATCTGGCGCAGTGCCTCCGGCTGCCTACGGGTTCCAACTGTCTTGGGCGCGGGCGAGGCGCGAACGCAATCGTTTGTCGGAGACACTTACATCTTGCAGACGATTGTCGGCTGTGGTCGCTACGTACGTATTACCCTTCTAGCTGAATTTTAGAGCGTTAGCCTCTCACGCGGCTCGCGGCACGAACCGTGCATTTGGGAATGCCAATCACTCTCAAGAATTTCGCCCGACCATATCCCCAAACACCCTTCGACTGAAACCACTGCCCCATCGGGGGCGTCGCCACTTGAATCCTCCAGCCATCATGACCACGTGCTCTCACTTGCTGTCCCGTAATCTGGCCGCTCTTGCGCTTGCCGCAGGTCTCGCAAGCGCGACTTCGGCCCGCGCCGTGACCACTCCGGTGGAATCGACCCAGACCGTGACGATCTACAAGCAGCTCGGATTTGCCTTCGGCATCACGAATTCCACGCCGAGCAATCTCTTCGGAGTCTTCGGTGGTGGCGGCGGTGGTGGCGGTGGCGGCGGTGGCGGTGGGTTCGCCGGGGGGGGCGCCGTTCCTCCACTCAACGTCGGACCGGGAGGCGGCAACTTTCTGGTGGCTCCCGGTGGTGGCGGAAGTGGCGGTGGCGGCGGGATGGTCTCCGTTCCGCCTCCGATCCTGCAAGGCGGAGCGCCGCTTGTCCAAGGTGGTAACACGCCCCCACCGACTCCTCCGACCGGGCAGGAAGCAGTGGTGCAGGTTCCAGACGCCGGCGTTGGCCCGCTGGGTTTCGCCCTCATTCTGGCCGGCATGGCCACGTTCGCCCGCCGCTTCGGACGTACGACACGGCTGATCTGAGGCCACGTCATTACTCCACAAGAAAGCACCGCGCTCGATCAGCGCGGTGCTTTTTTTTGAAGAAGGGCCATGCCTTCCGACGCCCTGGCGGGACGAAGGATGGTGGACGCTACTGGACTCGAACCAGTGAAACGCCTGCTGCAAGCGTCCGTCGCGACCCCTGTTTCCCGGTGCGCCGCGGCCGGGCGTCTTCCCTTGCCGCGGCTTTCCACGGGTCAGGCGCGGTCCGACGGACTCCATCTTCCGTCGAACCGCGGTGATTCGGGCGGCGGCAGCCGCGCCTCAATTTCCCCTGGACACCCGGCCTACCGATGCCGGCAGCAATCCGTGCGCCTCGCGATGCGTGGCGATGACCGCCTCGGGAGTCGGCGCCTCGGAGAGGCAGTAGACGGATCCACGGTCCTCGTCGACCCAGTACTCCACGAAGCGGACCCCATGTTTGTGCTGGACCGCGAGGTCGGAACGGTGGGCCTGGGCCACGGCCTCGGCGGTCACCTTGCCGGGGCCGAATTCGTGCACGTCGATGAAGTACGACTGAGGCGGGCGCGACGCACCGCCGGCGCAGCCCCCGCAGGCGAGGAGGATCCCGAGCGGAGGAAGGAGCAGGAGTGATTTCATGGGTCGTCTCCTTCAGGCCAGGCTGGGATCGGGGCGGACGATGACCGTGTCGGAGACCTCGGTGATCGTATCCGCCGGCATGCCCACGCGGCGGGCGTGCTCGCGCACGGCCTCGGGGTCGGTGGCCTGGTAGACACAGACCGTCCCGATCCGGCCGCCCTCGTGGCGGGTGACATAGGATCGGATCCAGCGGACCCGGTCCGGCATTTCCTCGTTGCCGACCCGGCTGGAAACGCCGGCGGCGGCCGCGAGTTCCTGGGAATTACCCCAGCCATTGGCACGGGTAATGACATATGTTTTCATGTTCGATTTCATGGGTGTGGTTTTCTGTGGTGAATTGTCGCCCGGTACCGAAGGCGCGAGCGACGCCCCCATCCTACGAAATCCGCCGCGAAGAAGTCCTTCTCTCCCCCTTACCGTTTTCTTAAACGTGGTTCCGCCGACCGCCGCCTGCCCCCTGCCCTCATGACCTACCACTTCGACCGTTTCGTATTGGACGAATCCCGGCGGGAACTCCGGTTGGGCGCGCGTGCGCTGGAGATGCAACCCCGGACCTTCGACGTGCTGGTGTATCTGCTTCGCCACGCGGATCGGGTCGTCACCAAGGACGAACTGTTCTCCGCCGTCTGGCCCGACGTAATCGTCACCGAGTCGTCGATTATGCGCGCGATCAGCGTCATTCGCGCGCTGCTGCGCGAAGGCGGCCTGCCGGACGCGATCCAGACCTTCTCGCGACAGGGCTACCGTTTCGTGGGTGAGCTGGGTGGGCCGACGCCGGAGGCGGGCGATCCGCGGATCGAGCGCGCCCGTTCGGCCGGCGAGCGCGGCGACTGGCACCAGGCCTTCGCGCTCTTCCAGGAACTGGGCGCCGACCACCTGCGCCGCGCCGACGACTTCGAACGCTGGGCGAACGCCGCGCTCTCCATCGGCCACCCACATGACGCCGTCGCCCCGCTCGAGCGCGCGATCGCGCTCCGTTTGCAGGATGCCGACCGCGTCGGAGCGGCCCGGGCCGCCCTGATGCTGACGAACGTGCACCTCGAAGGGCGGACGCTTTCCATCGCGAAGGGCTGGCACAGCCGGGCCGCGGCCTACCTGGCCGACGAGCCGGGCGAGCCGCGCGAGCACGGGCTGCACCTCTGGCTGTCGGCCCGGATCGGGCTGTTCGAGGCCGACCTGCCGCGCGCACTGGCGGAGGCGAAGCGCGCCGAGGCGCTGGCCCAGCGGATCGACGATCCCGAGGTCGAGGCACTGGGACTCGTGTACCGGGCGCACGTCGAACTCGCGACCGGCGAGGTGCGGGCCGGACTCGCCCACATGGACGAGGCCGGCGCCGCCACGCTGACGGGAACGGTGGGCCC
>JADLFD010000819.1 GCA_020845805.1 Verrucomicrobiales bacterium
GTGACCAAGATCATTTCGAGTTTCAACACGCCCAACATCAGCAAGCCGCTGTCGATCACCGACGCGAAGAAGGCCGGATTCACCGTGCTCAAGAAGGTCGGACGC
This sequence comes from Verrucomicrobiales bacterium, assembly GCA_020845805.1. Lineage (GTDB taxonomy): Bacteria > Verrucomicrobiota > Verrucomicrobiia > Limisphaerales > CAIMTB01 > CAIMTB01. Next base: position 106 of record JADLFD010000819.1, read on the forward strand.
GGCGAGTACGAGAAGCAGTAGCTTGCGGGCGTGGCGGAGGCGTCACGACCGCGGCGCGTTGTCCTCGGGGCGCGGATTGGCGTCGGGAAAGCGTCCCATGGCTGGCAGCACGAAACGCTACGGGATCCTAAAATCGAATCGGTGAGTGGACTTCAGAGCCCCAAGCAGTCCTGGCCCACAACGCCGACAAAGGTCACCCGGTCCCTCATGAAGTCCTCGACAAGCGCGGCAAGAGCCGGCACGTAACCCGCACTGCACACCAGAACGATCTTCGAAAGATAGGCCATCGCCTTACGCCCGATCGCACTCAGCGCAAAACCAACTCCCGCGCATGTGGGATTTCCGTCCTCGACACGGGGCGGATCGAGTCTGCCGGAACGGTCACCACGGCCGCCGTGGCTCCGCCCAGGGTGACAAACTCCACCTCAAACGCGGCTGCTGCCGGGTAAAGGTGGACCACCGCTCCGACATCGCCAGCTTCCAAACCGTGCCCTGGGATGGGCTTGGTCAAGACGACTCTGTCGTGTTCCCGAATCACGGCATTACTCATACATCCAGAGGGTAGGCGGTGACCAGTCTTGGGATTTCGGCTCCCGAGTCCACGATCCAGATGGTTCGAACCAGGGGCATGCGTCCATCGGGGGACGGGAGGGGGCCGTCCACGACGTATTTCGTGCCGTAGGGCGACCGAGCGATGTGCGTCACCTGGTGCCGAAGACCGTGGACTCGCAGGGCTTCCGCCAAAACTTGCCAAGCTCCGCGCCGAAAGCCGTGGTCCTCGAAGAAGGCGGCCTTGCTGGCGCCTTCGGGGTGATCCGCGGCCAGAAGGTAGCTGATCCCCTTCCGCTCCTCGATGACGGCAATCTCCATGCCGGGCAACGTCACCGCAGGACGGTCTCCGAGCCCTCCGATACTCGCGAGTTCAGTCATGCACGGCTGAGATCGAAACCTCGATCCCGTCGCCGCTGGAATAAGGGGCGGACGGCGCGTGAGGCCGGATTCACCGTGCTCAAGAAGGTCGGACGCGGCGAGTACGAGAAGCAGTAGCGTGGGGGCGTGGCGGAGGCGTCACGACCGCGGCGCGTTGTCCTCGGGGCGCGGATTGGCGTCGGGGCTGGCGGCGAGTTGTTTGAGGCCGTCGACGGAGTAGGCGATTCCGGAGAGACCGGTGGCGATGGCGGTGGTGATTTCGAGTCCGAATCGCCAGCGGGCAGCCAGGTCCATGAGCGCCACGGTGACCACGACCATTTGCAGGACGGTGGCCAGTTTTCCGACGAACTGCGGTTGGACCCGGGCCTGGCCGCAGCTGAAGTGGATCGCCGCGAATCCGAGGAAGGTGATGACTTCCCGGCTGAGGATGATGGCGATGAGCCAGAAGGGCAGAGGTTGCAGGCGTTGAAATCCGGGGAGGCTGAGCAGGATAAGCGCGGAGGCCAGCAGGAGTTTGTCGGCCAGCGGATCGAGCACGGCGCCGAGGCGGGTGCGCTGATTGAACCGGCGTGCGATCCAGCCGTCGATGCCGTCGCTGACCGAGGCCACCAGGAAGAGTGTGAGCGCGATCCAGCGGTGGGTTTCCACGCCGGAGTGGCGGTAGTAAAGCACTTCGACCACAAACACCGGGATCAGGAGGATGCGGGCGATGGTGACCTGATTGGCGAGGGTCATCCTGACGCGAGGGTTCGGCACCGCGGCGTCGCGGTCAATGCGCGAGGCTGGATCTCTCCGCGCGGTGGTGGATTGCCGGCGGGTTTGGTTCCCCGATGCCCCTCAAGGCATGGAGGGGATGGAACCGGGGCACCGGGGCGAGGTTCCCGGGTCAGAATCGAGGCCCTGATCCGGAGGGCGGGAGGTCGAGGTGGTAGTGGTGGCCTCGTCGGCGCAGGCGCATGGGGGTGGCGAAGGCGCTCGAGAGCGTCCGAGTGGTGAGCGCGGAACGGATGGGGCCGGAGGCGGCGATGCGACCCTGGGCGAGGACGAGGGCATGCTGGAACGCCGGGCCGATTTCCTCGACGTGATGGGTGACGAAGACCAACGAGGGCGAGGCGTGTTGCGCGAGGCGATCGGTGAACTCCATGAAGTGCTGGCGCGCGACGGGATCCAATCCGGCGCAGGGTTCGTCGAGGATTAGGATCTCGGGGTGGGCCATGAGGGCGCGTGCGATCAGGAGACGTTGGCGCTCTCCCTGGGAGAGGTAGGCCCACGGCCGTTCGGCGAGGCTGAGGCAATCGACGCGCCGGAGCAGGGAACGTGCTTCGCGGACGTCCCTGGGTTTCGGGGTGTCGCGCACATCGATGGCGGCGTAGCGCCCGCCGACTACGATTTCGAGTCCGGGTTCTTCTTCATGAAAGAGGTGTCGGAGGCTGGAGCTGACCAGGCCGATGCGGCGTCGGAGTTGGGGCCAGTCGGACTCGCCGTAGATTTCACCCAGCACCTGCATGGATCCGGCGGTGGGGGTGAGGTACCCGGTGAGGGCGGCGAGGAGGGAGGTTTTGCCGGAGCCGTTGGGTCCGAGGATGACCCAGTGTTCGCTGCGGCGGACGGTCCAGTCGATCTGCTGCAGGATGGGGAAGCCGCCGCGCGTGAGGCACAGGTTCTCCACTCGCAGGACGACGGAGGAACGGGGAGGCGTGGAGCCGGGCATGTGCGGGTGAGAATGGCGGACGGCTCGGGGGCGGGGCAGCAGATTTTGTGGAGAGTGAGGCGGAAGGGCTGGCACTGGCGGAGCCGGGCGGAACGTGATTGGGTTCTGCCATGTCGACGAACGGGGAGTGGAAGGCGCAGCTACAGGCCGTGTTCGAACGCGGCGTGAAAGCCTACGACGAGATGGGGGCGCGACTGCCGTCGGAGTGCTTTGGCGAGGAGGATTCCGCCTTTCTGGCGTCGATTGGGTGTCCGACCCAGGTGCTCTACGACTTTGTGGAGGATTGGTGTTGGGCGAAGGAGCCTGCCTTTGAGGAGGTGGTGGGGGTGGTTTCGCTTCGGCGGGAGGCGTATCTCGCGGCGGGTGGAGACCGAGCCGCCGGGGTTCCAGTGCCGGCGTCACAATTCCCGCCGGGGACGGCGTCGTTGGAGGGGATTTCCTGGTTGCCGCGGATCCTGGCCAAGGCACGCGCCATACTGCGCGGCGAGTTGCCGCCTCAGTTGATGTACGGGTGCGGGGGGGATCGCCCGTTTTTGAGCACCTATGGGGTGGGGTTGGCTGAGTTTCTGGAGGTGGTGAAGCGTGCGGGGGGCAACGACTCGGCGGTGGCGGCGTTTCTCAAGGCACGGGCGCAGGGCCGGGGGTAGAGGACGGCAGGTGGCCGAGGGTGTGCGCGAAATCCAGGTGCTGGCGATCGCTGAGTGCTTCCGGGCGGTAGTGGTGCTGGTAGAACTCGGCGTCGACGTGCACGACCTGATGGGCGAGTCCGCAGCGGAAGGGGGGAACGTGCACGGGAAAGCGGCCGTAGCGGTTCCAGACGTATTCGAGGTAGGCGGTGGTGGCGGCGATGGCACGGTCGCTCACGGGCTTCACCTGGCGCGTGATGCCGGCGTGATCCTTCCAAGGGCCGAGCCCTTGGGGATCGCGGAACGCGCCCTGGGGACCGGTTTTGCGTGCGAGGAGGGCGTCGAGCGCATGACGCATGGTGGGGAAGTTCGGGGGGCAGAGTGCCTGGAGGAGGGAGTGTCCGTTTCGGGTAAGACCCGTGGCGAGGGGGACGGGGAGATCGCGGCGCGTCCATTTCAGGGCGAGCGACACGAGGGGGTTCGCGCCCAGGTACCGGCTGGCGGGCAGCTGGTGGCAGTCGAAGCCGAGGGCTTCGAACCAGCCGAATTCGTGATTGGCGAAATGCGGGAATCCACCGAGTCCCAGGGCTTGGGTCATGAGTCCGAGGTTTTGGAGGACCATGCCCATCTCGAGGTTCACGAAGTCGGTCACGAACTGCTCGAGTTGTGTGATGGTGATGACGCGTCCGTGGGCGGGGTCGTCATCCAAGTGGCCGCCGCGGCTGCGGGCGAACGCCGCGAGGCCGGCGGGTTGGAAGTTTCGGCGTTCGTCGAGGACGAAGACGCCGGTGTCCTCATTCAGGATCTCGAGGAGTCCGTTGAGGTACATCGGTGTGAGGTCGCCGATGGGGAGGAAGTAGGAGCTGCCGCGTGCGTGGAGGGACCAGCGGTTGGCGTTGATGTTGAAGATGGGTTCTCGGGGTGGTTGCACGCGCTGGTCAGCGAGGCGGACCCGGGATCGCCGGTAGAGTTCGGTCCACTCGCGGCGCACGCCCAAGTCGATCAGGTGTCGAATCTCGGTGGGGGCCAGGTCGTGTGGTCGGCGGAGGAGCCAGGCGCCGTTGTCATTGAGCACGGCGAGGGCGACGGTCTGGAGGCCATCGCCGCTGGCGACGGTGCGACCGACGAGCCCGGCCATGATATTGCCCCCGTGCCCGTCCGCGTAGCACAGATCGGCGAGCGCGGGTCCGGTGATGCCGCAGGCGGCCCAGGCGAGCAGGGCTTCGTCTTCCTCGGCGATGGACTGTGGGGCGTGGCGGCTTTGGTAGGCCAGGGCGCTGGCGGGCATGGCCATGCCGAGGCCGAAGCGGCGGGACCGGCGCTGGAGCAGGGCGTCGAGCAACGGGTAGGAGTCGACGTTCGCGCGGGGGGCGTTCACCCCAGGAGAGAAGCGTGCGCGGCGATCCTCGGCAAGGTTGGGAGCCATTTCCTTGAGGAACGTCGCCGCGGGTGGGTTGGATGCCTCGACGCCGTCAGAATCGGTAGGTGAGGGTGGCGCGCGCGCTGA
>JADLFD010000820.1 GCA_020845805.1 Verrucomicrobiales bacterium
GGCGAGCAATTCGAACATCGGCGCGGATGAGGCCACAGAATCGGCGGCCTGCCGAGTCTGGAGGCGGGAAGCCCGCTTGATCGTAGGGGGGAGGTGCGGACAGTGTCCCGGCACGCCCATGCAGGAATTCCGTCGAACTGTGCTGCCCTTCGGCCGCGGCTGCTGGCTCGTGCTGCTCTTCCTTGCCGGGGAGGCTGGGGCCGCCGAGTCCGGGCCGGTACCGACCTGGAGGTGGACGGATCATGTCACCCATCGGGTGGCGCCCCTTTCTGGGGCGGGCAGTGGGCGGGCCGGGTTCACGCGGCTGCCGGGAGCGCAGACCGGTCTCACGTTCACCAACCGCATTGCGCCGTCGCGGCACCTCACCAATCAGATCCTGTTGAACGGTTCGGGGATCGCGTGCGGGGACGTGGATGGGGACGGTCGCGAGGACGTGTTTCTGAGCGGGTTCGACAATCCCAACGGGCTGTATCGGAACCTGGGGGACTGGCGGTTCGAGGACGTGGCGGCGAGCGCGGGCGTGGCGTTGCCTGAAGCGGATTGCACGGGGGCGGCGTTCGGGGATCTGGACGGGGACGGCGACCTGGATCTGGTGGTGAACACGCTGGCGCAGGGGACGTGGCTGTTTCGCAACGACGGCCAGGGGCGCTTCGAGCGCTGGTCCTCGGAACTCAATGTGGGCCGGGGCGCGATGACGGTGGCCATGGCCGACATCGACGGCGATCAGGATCTGGACCTGTACGTGGCGAACTATCGCGTTCGTGCGTTGATGGACATGCCGACCACGCGCATGACGTTCAAGAAGGTTGGGTCCCGCACCGTGGTGGACACCGTGCAGGGCCGTCCCGCGAGCGACCCCGAGTTCCGCGATCGCTTCGTGGTGAATGAGTTTGGCGGCATCGAGGAGAACGGGGAGCCGGATGTGCTCCTGCGGAACGATGGTGGCACCAACTTCGTCGAGGTGAGTTGGACGGAGGGCGCCTTTCTCGATGAGACCGGAGCGCCGTTGCGCGAGACGCCGCGCGACTGGGGTTTGGCCGCGATGTTCGCCGATGTGAATGCCGACGGGCGACCGGACCTGTATGTGTGCAATGACTTTCAGACCCCCGACCGTCTTTGGCTGAACCAGGGTGGGGGCCGATTCCGGCTGGTCGACCCGCTTGCGCTTCGGCGCACCAGCCTGTCATCGATGGCGGTGGATTTCGCGGATGTGAATCGCGACGGACTGACGGACTTCTTCGTGGCGGAGATGATGAGCCGCGACCACGGACTGCGCATGCGCTGGGTGCGAGAGAACTTTCCGCACCGACCCGTGATCGGGCGTTACCACGACCGTCCGCAGTTGGAGCAAAACACGCTGCAGCTGGGCCGTGCCGACGGGGGATGGAGCGAGTTGGCGCAGCTTAGCGGATTGGAGGCGGCGGAGTGGGCCTGGTCGTGTGCCTTTCTGGATGTGGATCTCGACGGCTGGGAGGATTTGCTGGTGGTGAACGGCATGGAGCGTGCGGCGCGGGACCTCGATGTGGCGGAGCGCCTCAAGGCGCAACGCGCGGGACGTCAACCCACAGCGGCGGAGGTGTTCGAGGCGCGTCGTCAGTTCCCGCGCCTGGCCACTCCGAACCTCGCCTTCCGCAACCGCGGCGATCTGACCTTCGAGGAGCACTCGGCCGGGTGGGGGTTTGATTTGCCAGCGGTCTCTCAGGCTCTGGCGTTGGCCGACCTCGATGGCGATGGGGATCTCGACGTCGTGGTGGGCAATCTGAACGAGGAAGTGGCGCTGTACCGCAACGAGTCTCCCGCGCCGCGGGTGGCCGTGACGCTGCGAGGTCAGGGCGCGAACACGCACGGCATTGGCGCGCGCGTGGAGGTCATGGGGGGGGCGGTTCCGAGCCAGGCGCAGGAGATGCGGGCGGGGGGGCGGTATCTCAGCGGGGACCAGGCGCTGCGCACCTTCGCGACGGGAAAAGCGGCGAAGGTCGGGGTCCGGGTCCATTGGCCGGCGGGCAGCGTGAGCCAGGTGGAGGAACTGCCGGTGAACTCTCGCGTTGAGGTCCACGAACCGGTTCATGCCGCTGGCACTGCGACCTGGGTGAAGACAGGAGCGGCCGCGCCGGAAGCCACTTGGTTCGAGGATCGCACTGCGCGCCTGGGACATCGTCACACGGAGGAGTCGTTCGATGACCTGGCGCGGGAACCCTTGTTGCCTGGCAAGCTGAGCCAGGCGGGGCCGGGGGTGGCCTGGGTGGATCTGGATCAGGACGGGTGGGACGAATTGGTTTTGGGCGCGGGCAAGGGCGGGCGAGTTCAGGCATGGAAGGCGCCGAAGGAAGCGGCGGGGGAGTGGGCGCGCGTGGGCACGGGCACCAACGGACCGGCGTTACCCCGGGATGCGGTGGGGTTGTTGGGGCTGCCCGGGATGACGCGGGGCAGGCAGGGCGTGCAGGTGCTGGTGGCACTATCCAATTATGAGGATGGTGCGGCGTTGGGTGCCGCGGTGGCGGAATGGAACCCGGCCACCGGCGCATTGGCCGAGGTGGCGCCGGCCACCGAGAGCAGCACGGGGCCGATGGCCGCGGGGGACATCGATGGGGATGGTGACTTGGATTTGTTCGTGGGCGGACGCGTCGTGCCCGGTCGCTGGCCGGAAGCAGCGGCGTCGCGTTTTCTGCGCCAGGAGCAGGGTCGATGGGTGTCGGATGTGGAACGCAGCCGGGTGCTGCAGAATGCCGGCATGGTGACCGGCGCGGTGTTCACGGATCTCGACCTGGATGGGGATGTGGATCTGGCGCTTTCCACCGAGTGGGGTCCGATCCGGGTGTATCGACAGGGGGAGAAGGGAAGTTGGAGTGAGGCGACCTCGGCGATGGGTCTGGACC
>JADLFD010000821.1 GCA_020845805.1 Verrucomicrobiales bacterium
GTCCCGCACCATCCGGGCCTTCGAGCATGTCGGAAACGTTCTACATCACGACCGCGATCGACTACGTCAACGGCGCGCCCCACCTCGGGCATGCCTATGAGAAGGTGATCACTGACGTGATCGCGCGCAGCCGGCGCAGTTTGGGGCGGGAGGTCTTCTTTCTCACCGGCCTGGACGAGCATGGGCAGAAGGTGCAGCAGGCGGCGGCGGCCGAGGGACGCGATCCGCAGGCCTACTGCGATGACCTGGCGGTGGCCTGGAAGGCCATGGCCGCACGGCTGGATCTCACCCATGACGACTTCATCCGCACCACTGAGGAACGTCATCGGTCGACGGTTCAGACCCTGCTCGCGAAACTGCATCGCGAAGGTCGCTTCACGACGGGCACGTACGAGGGTTGGTACTCCTACAAGGAGGAGACCTTTCTCACCGAGAAGGATCGCCTCCCGGACGGGACGTTTCCCGCGGTCTATGGCGACGTCACCCCGTTGACCGAGCGCAATTATTTCTTCCCGCTGCGCGAGCATCAGGAATGGCTGATCCAACACCTGGAGGACCATCCCGAGTTCATCCAGCCGGATTTTCGCCGCAACGAAGTGCTGGGTTTCCTGCGCAGTGAGACGCTTGAGGATCTGTGCATCTCTCGCCCGAAATCACGGTTGTCCTGGGGGATCACCCTCCCGTTCGATACGGACTACGTGACCTACGTCTGGTTCGATGCGCTGACCAACTACATTTCGGTCCCCGCGGCGCGTGGCGACCCAGGGATCACGGGAATCCTGGGGCTGCCGGGAATCGCAGGCGCGCCTTCGTTGTGGCCGGCGGTGCATGTGATCGGGAAGGACATCCTCAAGTTCCACGCGGTCTACTGGCCGATCATGTTGCGCGTGGCAGGGATTCCGTTGCCGCGCCAGATTCTGGCCCATGGCTGGTGGCAGAAGGACGGTCAGAAGTTGAGCAAATCCACGGGCAACGTGGTCGATCCCATGGCGGTGATCGACGAATGGGGGGTGGACGCCTTCCGCTATTATGTCACGCGCGAGCTGGATCTGGGCGCGGATGGGAACTGGACGGATGCCGGGTTTGCGGCGCGGTATCAGGCGGAACTGGCCAACGGGCTGGGCAACCTTGTGAACCGGTCGCTGAAAATGTTGGTGAGCTATCGGGCGGGTCGTGTTCCGCGGCCTTCAGGGGATCTGCAGGCCGAGGCGCGTGCCGCGGTGCAGGCCACTCGGGAGGCTTATGATGGCTTCCGCTTGCAGGGTGCCTTGCAGGCCACCTGGGAGCTCGTCACCCGCGCCAACAAGTTCGTGGAAGAGACCGCACCGTTCAAAATGGCGAAAGACCCGGCCAAGGCGGCCCGGCTGGATGAGGTGCTCTACGCTCTGGTCGAGACCTGCCGCATCCTGGCGGTGATGCTTTGGCCCGTGATCCCGGGCACGTCGGCGCGGATCTATCAGCAGCTCGGTTTGGAGACCGCGCCGGACCGATGGGTATCGACGGAGTGGGGTGGCTTGGCGGAGGGGCACGCCGTGCGCGAGCCGCAGGCGCTTTTTCCGCGCAAGGATCTCGCGAAACCTTAGTGGATCCGGACGCCTGGCATGGAGCCCACGTCAGAACGCAGGGTTGATCGCAGTGTGCTGTTCCCGTCCCAGGGACGGGGTGCCGGGCGGGTCCGCTTTGCCTGGCTCTTTAGCTTCACGCTCATGATCCGGATCGGGCTTGGGCTTGGACTTCTGTCGTGGTGCGCCAACGCGGCGACCTCACCTACGACCATCACGGGAACCTCCGGTGTCCCTGAGTCGACGGGCAGCACGTTCGACCAAGCGGCGCGCCGCTATGAACGCGGCGAGTTCGAGCTCGCGGCCGAGGCCTTCGAGCGTTTGGCGGCGGAAGGCAACGCGTCGCCCACCGTGTGGTTCAACGCCGGCAACGCGTGGTTCAAGGCGGGGCGGATGGGGCACGCCGTGGTCGCCTACCGTCGCGCGGCAACCCTGGCGCCGCGCGATGAGGATATCCGTCGGAATCTCGACCTGGCCCGAGCCAAGGCGGGGACGACGGGAGCGGGGGGGATCCGGGATTGGGCGACGCGCCTGACCCGCGTGGAGTGGGGTTTGCTCGCGGTGGTGGCGAGCTGGTTGACGGTGGGAGCACTTGGTTGGCGGTCGCGCAGTGCGTCGACGAGTGGGTGGGCTGGAAGCCTGGCCTGGCTGACGGGAGTGATTCTCGCGGTGTCGGCGGCCGGGTGGTGGATGGCGGCGCGGCAATCGGGTCCCGAGCTGGGGGTGGTGGTGGCCCCCGAGATTGCGGTGCGGTTTGGTCCTTTGGACGAGTCGCCGCAGGCCTTCCAGTTGCGGGACGGTGCCGAGGTGAGGGTCCGCGATGTGAAAGGGGAATGGAGCCAGGTCACCGATGCGCAGGGGCGCGAAGGCTGGACCAAGACCCGCGGCCTGCAGCGTGTCTTTGTGCGCGCGGCGTCCTCGGGAGCGGCGGCGGGATAAGCAAGGTGTTCGCCTCAGCGTGAGTGGAGCCGGTGGATGGTGCCGTAAAGCTCGCCGGCGGCCGGGGCGCCCGAGGCGGCGTCGAGGTTGAACTTCAGGGCGAACTGCATCACGGGGGTGAGGGCCGGGACGGTGAGGACGACGGTGCGCGTCGCCGGATCCCAGGCGGCCGCGGTGACTTCCCAGGTGTCGTGTCCCTCGCGGTCCGGTTGCGCGACGGACCAGTCTTTGGATCCGTACTCCTCGGCATACCGGTAGTTCCACGCTTCCAACGAGTAGCTGCCCGCGTCGGTGGCGGTGTCGGGATCCAGGGCCTCGTTGAACTGCAGGCGAAGCTGTCCGGGGTGCGCCTCCCACTTCGTGGGGACCACGAGAGGCTTCCCGGTCCAGCGCACGCGCTGGAAACTGCCATCGCGCGCGGCGGCGGTCTGCCAGCCCTGGCTACCGACGACATAGAGCTGTCCATCGACGGGGTTGAATTCCCCGCGCATGGGACCCGAGAGGAATCGTCCCTTGAGCGGGAGCACGGCCCCCTGGGCCGTGCCGTCCACCACGTCGCGCAGGGTGAGCAGCATGGTGCAACGGCCCCAGGAGAGATGCAGGAGCTGACCGGAAAGCGGACCGAAGCGGTGGGCGGGGGCCCAGACTTGGCCGCCGGAGGAGTTGTCCACGCGATGGGGAATCCAGCACAGAGGCAGGTCGTAACCGAGCGGGCGGTCGGCGGTGACCTTGGGTCCGGGGAATCCGTACCACCCTTCGGGACGCAGTTCGTGAATCACGGAGGAGGGGGTCCAGGTGCCTTGCTGGGGCGCGACGGTGACGATCCGGCCGTCTGGACTCACCCCCATGCCGTTCGGATTGCGGAAGCCGCGGGCGAGGGTGTGTCGGGACTGCCCGTCGGGGGAGAGACGATGCGCGCCCTTGGGATCGACGTAATAGAAGTTCCCGGCCTGATCCCGGCAGAGGCTGGTGACGTAGTCGTGTCCGCCGGCGGAGGTTTCGATGAGGCTGCTGAAGGCCTCGTAGTAATCGGTGACGTGATCCCCGTCGAGGTCCTGCAGGCGGGTAAGATGATCGCGGCACAGCACGTAAACCTGGTTGCTCACCACGGTGAGTCCCAGCGGCTGGAAGAGGCCGGTGGCGATGCGTTGCCATTCGACCTTGGCCAGGGAGGCGTCGAGTCCGGAGACGCGCCAGACATCACCGTGGATGGTGGA
>JADLFD010000822.1 GCA_020845805.1 Verrucomicrobiales bacterium
ACATCGACCGCCAGCGCGAACTCGCCGATGCCTCCTTTTCCGCGGTCAAATCCATCAAGACCATCGTCGACCGCGCCTCGGAGATCGCCACCCTTGCCGACGATCTCAAGTCACCCGAGGAACTCGATGTCTACGCCACCGAGGTCAATGAGCTGGTGCGACAGGCGGCCCAAATCCTCAATGTACAGAACCGTGGGGATTATCTCTTTGGCGGTACCGAACTCGACGCGTCTCCGTTTGCCCTGACGGAGGATGCCGATGGCAAGGTCACTGGCGTGACTTATCGCGGCAACACCGAGGTCGCCGAGAGCGAGATCACCGCTGGCGTGACAGTGGCGGTCCAGTCAGTGGGGGCGAATACCACCGGGAGCGGACCGCGCGGGCTGGTGCAGGATTCCCGCACCGGCGCGGATCTGTTCGGACATCTCTTGGCGTTGCGGGATCAGCTCGCGGCCGGGGACACGGCGGGGATTGCCGCCACCAGCCGTACGGCTCTCGAGGCTGACGCTGACACGGTGATCTATCACGTGGGCACCAATGGCGCCGTCCAGGCGCGGCTCGACACCGGGCAGTCCATCCTCCGGCAGCGCAGTCAGAATCTCGAGTCGCTGGTCTCGAAGGAGGCGGACGCCGATCTTGCCCAGACCCTGGTGCGGCTGAACGAGGTGCAGACCGCCTACCAGGCCGCGCTCCAGACCGGGGGCACCATCCTCAACCGGTCGTTGCTCGACTACCTGCGGTGAGAGCCGGGGATTGACCGTGGACCTCGGTTTTCGCTAAACCCATCGCCAGTGATTCGTTTCTCGACCAACCTGCTGCTTACCGGTGCGCTGCTTCTGAGCAGCGCGGCGGCAGGGCGTTAGTCGAGCGTCACCAGTTTCGACCAGCCCGCTGCCGCACGACGGCGGCGGGCTTTTGCTTTCGCCGTCGCGAGCGGTGACGAGTCTGGCCGGCACGAACGAGAACGACGATATGCTCACGCAACCTGCATCCAAGTACCGCGCCTTCCCGCCGGTCCAGCTCCCTGACCGTCAATGGCCCAATCGCGTCCTCACCGCGCCGCCGGCGTGGTGCAGCGTCGACCTGCGCGACGGCAACCAGGCCCTGGCCGTGCCCATGAACGTCTCCCAGAAATTGGAGATGTTCGACGCGCTCGTGCGCTGCGGCTTCAAGGAGATCGAAGTGGGCTTTCCCGCGGCCTCCAATACGGAGTTTGCCTTCATCCGCCGGCTCATCGAGGACGGCCGCATCCCCGGCGATGTGGCCATCCAGGTGCTGGTGCAAGCGCGCGAGGATCTCATCGAGCGCACCTTCGAGGCCCTGCAGGGCGCACCGCGCGCGATCGTCCATCTGTATAATTCCACCTCGCCCGCCCAGCGACGCATCGTGTTCGGGCTGGGTAAACCGGAGATCCTCCGCATCGCCACCCGCGGCACGCAGTGGGTCAAGGACCGGCTCCCGCGCCTCGCCGGCGCCGACGTGCGGTTCGAGTACTCCCCGGAGAGCTTCTCCGCCACCGAGGTCGAATATGCACTCGAGGTATGCGAGGCCGTGTCCGAGGTCTGGGGACCCACCCGCGAGCGTCCCATCATCTTCAACCTCCCCGATACTGTGGAGGTGGCCATGCCCAACGTGTACGCCGATCAGATCGAGTGGTTCATCCGCCACCTGAAACGGCGGGAAACGGCCATCATCAGCCTGCACACGCACAACGATCGCGGCACCGGCGTCGCCGCCACCGAGCTCGGGTTGCTCGCCGGCGCGGATCGCGTCGAGGGCACGCTCTTCGGCAATGGCGAACGCACCGGCAACCTCGACGTGGTGACCGTGGCCATGAACCTCTACATGAACGGGGTCCATCCCGGACTCGACTTCTCCGCCATGAACTCGCTGCGCGACGTCTACGAACGCTGCACCGGGATGATCGTGCCGCCGCGCCAGCCCTACTCCGGGGAGCTGGTGTTCACCGCGTTCAGCGGCTCGCACCAGGATGCCATCCGCAAGGGCCTGCGCGCCTGGGAGGTCTCCGGCGGTGAGTCCAAGGGCGCGATCTGGGATATCCCGTACCTCACCATCGACCCCAGCGACATCGGCCGTGAGTACCGCGAGGTGATCCGCGTGAACAGCCAGTCGGGCAAGGGAGGCGTCGCCTACCTGCTGGAGTCCGAGTTCGGCATCGAACTGCCCAAGGATCTGCAGCGTGAATTCGGTCCCATCGCCAACGACGAGGTGGACCGTCTCGGCCGCGAGGTGCGAGCCACCGAGCTCAAGGCGATGTTCTGGCGTGAATATGTGGAACGCACCGCGCCCTGGCGGCTCACCAGCTTCCGCACCGAGAACCAGGACGGGGCGGTGAAATGCCGCGCACAGCTCACGCGCGACGGGCGTCCCGTCGAGGCGGAAGGCCAGGGCAACGGTCCGATCGCCGCCTTCGTGAACGCACTGTCCACGGGCGGGGCGCGGCGTTTCGAGGTGATCTCGTACAGCGAACACTCGCTCAGCTCCGGAGAGGGCGCCTCCGCCATCGCCTATATCCAGGCTCGCTTCGCGGACGGCAGCACGCGGTGGGGATGCGGGGTGGATACCAACATCGAGCTGGCGTCCATCAAGGCGGTGCTCAGCGCGCTGAACCGAGCCTAGGCGATCCCTGCCGGCTAGGAACTGGCGCTGGAGTAGTGCCGGAGCGACCAGCGCCAGAAGAGTTCCGAGGCCCAGAACATCGCCGTCGCCATGGCCACCAACCACAGGGACTCGAGGGGCGACCCCAGCTTCTCGAGCACCAGCTTCACCGGCACGTTGGTGACCAGGAGCACCGGGATCACGAAGCTGAACACCGCGCGGAAAACGCCGCGAAACGCCTCGTCCGGTAGTCGCGCGAGCTGGAACAGGTTGTAGTACCCCCAGATGATGCCCTGGGCGCGCACGGTCCAGAAACTGATGCACGCCAGCAGATACATGATGGAGTAGTGCACCGAGAGGCCGACTGCCAGGAGCAGCGCGAAGGACACCATCTGGGCCAGGGACGGGTGCACGCCGAGTTTCATGGCGGCGTAACCCATCACGGCCAGGGCCGAGCCCGCATTCACGAAGGCGCCGAAATCGACGTGTCGCAGCGAGATGACGAACCGCGCGTTGACCGGCATGAGCAGCATGAAGTCCAGCCCGCCGGAGCGCACGTTCTCCGAAAGCTTCACGCAGTTGGTCATGAACAGCGCGGTGCAGAGTTGCTGGAGCAGGTGGTTGGTGCCCACCAGCAAGACCACCTGCCATTGGGTCCAGGTTCCGATGCGTTCGGTGTGGCTGTAGATCACCGCCATGAAGCTCAGTTGCAGCGCGAACCAGAGCAGCTCCACCACGATCCAAAGCAGGAAGTTGATCTTGAAGCCCATCTCCCGCACGAGGGAGTTGCGCCAGAACGCGGCGTAGATGCCGGCGTGCCGCGCCAGGTTGGCGGCGAGACCCGGAGGGGCAGAGGGGGGCGCGGGAGCTGGCATGAGTGGGTAGGAGCGGGAAGGGAAGGCGGGTGCCCCGTTCAGCCACCGACGGCGGAGTAGTGTTTCACCCCTCGGGCCCACACCGCGCGTGCCAGCAGGTACACGACGGCCACCCAGAGCGCTTGCACCACCAGTCCCTGCCCGATCTCGGCGGGAGTCGCGCGGCCGAGATAGACCTGAACCGGGAAGTACAGCATGTACGGAAAGGGCGTGAATTGGAGCGCCTGCTGGATGGCCGGTGGCAGCATGTCGAGGGGGAACAAGTGCCCTCCGGCGGCGTACTCGAAGGCGAAGAGGATGAAGATGAACGTCGCCACCTCCAGCACCCAAAACGCCAGCAAGGCCATGGTGTAGGAGATGAAGAACTGCAGGAGCGCGGTCAGGACCAGGGCTACGCCGAACGCCGCGGCATGCGTGGGCGAGGGCGGCAGTTGCAGATGTTCGCGCTGGGTCCAGAGGAACAAGGCCGTGGGGATCAGCGCCGCGGCGGTATAGACCAGGCGCCCGGCGGCGAAAAGGCAGAGGCGATAGCGGAGGTAGTCGATGGGCTTGAGCAGGAACTGGCTGATGCGCCCGTCACGGATGTCGGCGGCAATCTGCCAGTCGTCCTCAGTGACCGAGGTGAGCGCGACCACCACGTTGACCATGAGGTAATAG
Source organism: Verrucomicrobiales bacterium (assembly GCA_020845805.1). GTDB lineage: Bacteria > Verrucomicrobiota > Verrucomicrobiia > Limisphaerales > CAIMTB01 > CAIMTB01. Next base: position 4,152 of record JADLFD010000822.1, read on the forward strand.
GTGATGACCTCCCCCAGCGTGTACCCGCCGACCTGGGGACCGGAGGCGCCTTCGTAGATCGCGCGCCAGAGGAGGATGAGCGAGAAGAGCGGGATCAGGCCGAACAACGCGCGCACCACAAAGTTCACGCGGTAGACCAGCGTGCTCTGGATTCCGATGTTGATGACGTGCGCGTATTTGCCCATGGCCCTTGCCTCACGGTGCCGGGGAACCGTAGAAACTCGCGTGCCCGTCAAACAAGCGTCGAGTCCGGTCTCCTGGCAGCTGCCAGGATCGTTGCAGCGGTACCTGTACGTCACCGCCATTCTCACGGGTGCGGTCGTGCTGGTGGTGGAGATCCTCGGCGCCAAGATGCTCACTCCCTGGTTCGGATCATCGCATTTCGTCTGGACCGCTCAGATCACCATCACGTTGCTGGCCTTGGCGGCGGGCTACTACTTGGGCGGTTGGGCGGCGGATCGTTATCGCCGGCTTTCCTACCTTTACGCCGGCTTGGTGGTGGCGGCGGCGTACCTGGTGGTGGTGGTGCTGATCCGCGCGAAGCTGGCGGCGGCCTGTCTCGGGATGAATCTCGCCCTCGGCTCGATCATGGCCTCAATGGCATTATTCTTCGTGCCGCTCACGCTGCTCGCCGCCACGGGGCCGTTCTTTGTGCGGTTCCTGACCGCCTCCGTCGACGGGGTCGGTCGTACGGTGGGGCGGTTGTCCGCACTGGGCACGGTGGGCAGCGTGCTGGGGGTCGTGCTGACCAGCTACGTGCTCGTTCCTTATGTGCGCGAGTCCTATGCCATGTTTGGAACCGCCGCTCTCCTAGTGGGGGTGGCCACGGTGTATTTTCTGGTCTGGGGCACAGGGGAGCCGGGGGGCGGAGTGGCGATCGCGGGGACGGTGACGGGGGCCTTGCTGGCCCTGGCGGCGGTCAAACAGGCGGATGAAAACGGCATGGAACGGCATGTCGAGGTGGCCCGCGCCAACTCTCATTTCGGCTCGATGCAGGTGCTGGAGTCCAAGGACGGCCGTCGCCGCTATTACCTGAACGATTTCCTGGTCCAGAACACCTACGACCCGGTGGAGAAGCGGAGTCTGTCGATGTTCACCTACGCGTTGTACCACCTTTCCCGCGGGTACACGCCCGCCGTGCGCTCGGCGCTCTGCCTGGGCATGGGGGTGGGGATCGTGCCCGGAATGCTGGCGCGCGACGGAGTGAAGGTGGACGTGGTGGAGATCAACCCGGCCGTGGTGCCGTTGGCACAGCGTTGGTTTGATTTCAATCCATCGGCGGTGAACCTGGTGATCGACGACGCCCGACACTACCTGCGAGTAGCCACCCAGCGCTACGACACCATCCAGCTCGATGCTTTCCTGGGAGATTCGTCGCCGTCGCACTTGATGACCCGCGAAGCCTTCTCGGAAATCGCTGCGTTGCTGAATCCTGACGGCACGCTGGTCATCAACGCGTTCGCGGATTTCAAGGAGGGCCACGATTTCTTCGGCACCTCCCTGCATCGCACGCTGTCCGCGGTGTTCCGCGAGGTGCGCGTGCACGTCTCGCCCGGCGGGAACACGTTCTACGTGGCGTCCAACCGCTCCCCATTCGAGTTCCGTCCACCGCCGTCGCTGGAGGGCGTGCATGCCTGGGTGAGACCGGATCTGGAAGCGGCGCTGGCCAAGGCCACGCCGGTGGAGGCCACCCGGGGGCGCGTGTTGGAGGACGACTTCAACCCGGTGGATTACTTCGATGCCCCCAACCGCGAGCGCACACGCCGTATGCTCGCGACCGGCGCCTCGAACTGGTGACCGGCCACCCTCCGCCACTGCGGTTGCTACTCGGCGCGGAGTGAAGGCGGTGACGGCGTCCCCGCACTCCGGTTCCGTTCGTTCCGGAGCCGAAACTGACGCTTGCCGCGGAGGAGCGGGGTGCCAATACTCCTCGCCCGCGTCGAAAGCGGGTCGGGTCCGGACCCGCCGCAACGCTTTCGTGACGCATGGTGTGCCAGGGTAGCTCAGCGGTAGAGCAGGGGACTCATAAGCCCTTGGTCGGAGGTTCGATCCCTCTCCCTGGCACCATCTTCTTCCCTCCGACGCCCCGTCCCTTCCACCCGCGGAGTTCAGCACAGCACGGCGGCCTCGCTGACTGGAGTCGACCCGGCCGCAGGTCTTCACGGCGGTGCCGGTCTCCGAGGCATCGATTTTCTTCCACCCCACGCATTTTGATCGTTGAGAGGTCGGTCGGCACGCCGATGGACAATCCAGAGGCATGCCGCAGACCCGACCCACCCACCCTCAGACGACCTCCGCTGGCACGCGCGCCGAGGGTCCGAGGCGGTATCTCCAGCCGACGCACGTGGTGGTTTCCTTCAATGGTGCGATCCGCCGGTTGGGTGTCCCCCATGTCGGCACGGTCAAACGAACCCCTTTCGGCCAGGCGGCAGGTGCCGACTCCCCGTTGGATCGCGCCGCGGGCCGCGGGCGTTCTGCCTGGTTCGCTTCGCGTCTCTACTCGGCGCGCATTCGACGCTGGGCCGCGGCAGTGCAGCGTCGCGGACCTTCCGTGACTCCCTTCTTCACGGCGCAGGGCCGGCGCGGCTGAATCGCGCGTCTCCGCCCGATGACCTCCGAGGTTGCCGTCGGTCGCGCGCGCTTCATGATCCCCGCATGTCTGCTTTCGGCTGGGGCAGTCGTGCCCGGACTCTGAGGACGGCGATGGCCGTGACGGCCGCCCTGACCTGGAGTGTCTCCCCTATGTACGCTGCTGAGCCCGGCTCCTCCCCCGATCTTTCTGTGGAACGATTCGTGCGTCTGGCCCTCGACTGCGTCCATCGCGAGTATCCCAACAAAATCGCCCATGTGCTCAGCGGCGATGCCGATGCGAAGCCACCCCGTGAACTCACACCCTCGTTCTACGGCTGCTTCGACTGGCATTCGGCGGTGCACGGACACTGGCTTCTGGCCCGCGCGGCGCGGCTGCATCCGGACGCGCCGTTCGCGGCGGAAGCCCGCGCGGCGCTGGCCCGCAGTCTGACGGTCGAACGGTTGACGGGCGAAGTGCGCTACCTCGAGGCGCCTGGACGCGGGACATTCGAACGTCCCTACGGTCTGGCCTGGTTGCTGCAACTGGGCGCCGAACTTCGGGAGTGGGATCTGGCCGAGGCGCGGGATTGGGCGGATCGCCTGGCGCCGCTCGAACGCGCCGCGGTCACGCGGGTGCGAGCGTGGCTTCCGAAACTCACCCGGCCGGTGCGCGTCGGAGAACATTCGCAGACCGCTTTTGCCCTGGGTTTGATGCTCGATTGGGCGCGTCGCGCAGGGGATCGCGAATTCGCCGCGTTGATCGAGCGTCGCGCGCAGGAGTTCTTCGGCTCCGATCGATCGGGCCCCATCCATTACGAACCTTCGGGAGAGGACTTCCTGTCGCCCTGCCTGGCGGAGGCGGATTTGATGCGGCGGGTGTTGGATCGGCCGTCCTTCGCGACCTGGCTCAGTGGTTTTCTACCCGGGATCCCCGTGAGTGGGGAGGCGTCCTGGCTGGCACCGGCGGTGGTGAGCGATCGTAGCGATGGGAAGTTGGCGCACTTGGATGGCCTGAACTTGAGCCGCGCCTGGATGCTGGAAGGAATCTTGTCTGGGCTCCCGGCGAATGACGCGCGTCGGGGGGCGTTGCGTGCCGCGGCCGAGCGCCATCGCACCGCGGGGTTGGCGGGGGTGAGCGCTGAGCACTACGAAGGCGGTCATTGGTTGGGAACCTTTGCCCTGTACCTCGTGACGCAACGCGGCCTCGTCGAGGGCCGTCGCGCGCCGTAGCCGCGGACGTGAAGTCCGCGCTGAATGGCGTGGCGAATGGAGTGAACGGGAACGGGGGAGCGAGTGAGCGCCGTCTGCACGACGGCGGCTAGTGCGCCCGGCCGGTGGCTGGTCTAGCGGGATGAAAGGTTCCCGTCGGGGGCTTGTGACGCCAACCGTAGCCGAACCGCCAGGTCGGAACCGCAAGGAACCGGCACGAAGGGGT
>JADLFD010000823.1 GCA_020845805.1 Verrucomicrobiales bacterium
TCACTTTCGATCGCGCGGATGCGACGGCGCTCGTCACGCTGCAGGACCTCGATGGCCGGGTGCTGGCGACCATGACCAGGGTGGATGCAACCCACGGCCGGCTGTCCCTCGCCGAACTCGCACCCGGCGCCTACCTCCTGGGCTTGGAACAGGCGGAAGCGGCCGGCGTGGGATACGACCTCGCCATTCGCGCGCCCGCGACAGCTCTGCCGGCCCTGGTGGCTACCTTGGTCGCGGACCTTGCGTTCGGTGCGGTCGGCGACCCGGTGGAGTTCATGATTTCCGTGGTCAACGCGGGTGGCGCGCCTTCGGGAGCCTTCGCCCTGCGCACCGTCTGGAGTCGGGACCGGGCGCTCGACCCAGGCGATGCGAACCTCATTGCTCCCATCGAAGTCCCCAGCCTGGCTCCGGGCCAGAAGTTCGAACACCGGTTCGTGGCTCGGATTCCGGACGCCGTGGCCGCGAGCGTGTATTTCGGCGTGGTGGCCGACGCCCGAGGTCAGGTCGCGGAAGCGGTGCGAACAGACAACGAGGCCGTCCAGTTCCTGCGCATCACGCTTCCGCTCGATGCCTTTGAGCTGAACGACGACGTCGGCGATGCCTTCGAACTCGGAGGCCTGGTGACCGGCCGCGTCCTCTCGGGGCTCAACATTTCCGAGGGCACGGACATCGACTGGTTCTCCGTTCGGCTCCCGACGGTCGGCACCGCGCAGGATCGGATCCGCTTCGAGCGTCTCTCCTCGCGCGGCCTTCTCGAGGTCAACCTGAGGGATGCCGCGGGGACCGTGCTGTTCAGCGTGTCACCCACCGCGCTGAACCCGGATCCGTCCCAGGGCTCGTTCTCCCTCGAGAATTTGCCCGCTGGCCGGTACTTCATCGAGGTCCGGCCCCTGGACGACTTGCCCTTCGAATATCAGTTGGCGCTGGAGAGCGCGCCCCGCAGCGGACCGAACCTCGTGGCTCGATCTATCGGTGTTCGCCCGGAGTTACTCGCCGGGTTTAAGACGGATGTGGAGGTCGAGGTGGGCAATTTCGGCGCTGATCTCGCGGCCGCGTTCACGGTCCGGCTGAGTGTGGAGACCCCGGGCGGAAGAGTGACCCTGGGAGAACAGGCTGTCGCTCGGATGGAACCTGGCGAGTCCCGCACCGTCGTCGTCTCGTTCACGCCGCCTTCAGATCTGGCGGGTGCCGAACTCACGCTGGTGGCGGTGGTGGATGCCGACGGACGGCTCGACGAATTGTCGGAGACCGACAACACCGTCCAAGCGATCAGTCGCGGCGTGTCGAATCCCGGGGCTGCCGAGTCGGACGAACGCGCCCGAGGGTTCGTGGATCTTGGCGTCGTGCGTGGTGAGCGGGCCGCGACCGGCTTCAATCTGCATTCCGCCCTCGATCAGGATCTCTTTGGTTTGCGGCTGCTGGCGACCGGCGCGGACACCGACTTCATCGAAGCCACCTTTGACGGGGCCGTGGGCGCGCTGCGCCTGACGCTGCTGGACGGCGACTTCGTCATCGCGGCGGAATCGACCACGGTGTCGCCCGGGGTGGAGCGTTTGAGTCTGCGGGGCGTGGAGGCGGGTCAATACCGACTCGTGGTCGCGGATCTTCGGAACCCGGAGCGGGTGGATTACGCCCTGCGTCTCCGTGGTCCCGCACCCGCCGGACCGAATCTCTTCCCGGTGTCCATCCAGATCGCCGACCGCTTCGTCTCCGGTACCTCCCTCGGAGTTGACCTTGCCTACGGGAACTCTGGAGCGGTGGCGACGGGGGCCTTTGGCGTCCGATTCTATCTCTCGACGGATGTGAACATTGATCCGGCACGCGACACCCCACTAACGGCCGTGCTGGCTGCGCCGACCTTGAGCCCGGACGCGACGAGCAACCTTACTCAGACTCTCAGCTTGGGAACCCTGGCTGCCGGCCGGTACTACCTCGGGGCGATCCTCGACGCCGGGGGCGCGGTTACGGAGTCGTCGGAGACCGACAACATCGCCGTGGCGGAGATCGTCGTCCGCGCGGCACCGGATGCCTTCGAGCCGAACGATGCCGGCAGTGCGGCGCCGCTGCTGGATCTCGCCACTGGACGTGTGCTTCTCGAGCGGTTGACGATCCACGATCCTTCAGACGTCGATCGGTTCCGGTTCCAGCTCGACGCCACAGGGTATCCGGCCGATGTGCTCCAGCTCACCTACCGCAGTACGGAACCGGATCTGCTGCTCGAGCTGCGCGACGCCGACGGCATTGGGGCAGGCACGATTCTGGGAGTGGGGGGCACGGCCACGCTCAGCCTGCGTGGACTGACCCCTGGTACGTACACCGTCACGGTCTCGGGCATTGGGGCCGGCGAGTTCAGCTCCGGTTACTCGCTGCTCGTTGATCTGAGACAGTCTGTGGCGGCAGGGAAGGTGTCCGCCGGCGGCATCTTGCCCGTCACTCCAGGAACCGGCGCCGGCCCGGGAACGTCCACCGGGGGGACTTCATCCGCGGGGCAGCCCCGTCTGGCTGGACCGGATAGCGCCTCGGTGGCGGCATGGCTGGCCTTCTCGGAGAGGGCCGCGTCCGGCCAGGGTGGCAGCGTGGGAAGCCTTTTGAACGGGGACTTTGGGATCGCCGATCGTGCGAGCGACCGCTTCGGTTGGCTGACGGTGGGCGATGCCGGTGTTTCCGGTGGCGTCGGTGTCCTGCGCGAGGCCGGCCTGATGCTCTCCCGATTCTCGCAGATCCTGGTGGTGCCCAGCGGTGCCACGCAGTTGCGTCTGACGCTCTCAGGGGTTTCTCTGGGCACCGGATCGGGTGAGCCGGGGGATGCTCTGGAAGTGGCGTTGCTCGACACCACGACGGGCCTTTCCATCCGTGGAGCCCTGCCAGGGATGCCCGGCGGCGATGCGCTGTTGAATGCGCAAGGGGGGACGGGCGTATTCCGATTGGCCGGCGGGGTTTCGGTCAATGGGCTGGCGACGTCGGGGACGGCGATTCCAGCTCAGAACGGAACCTACGCGGTCAGCATCTCCCTGAGCGGCATCGAGGCGGGGACCGAGTTGGAGCTCTTCCTGGATCTCGTCGGATTCGGCGATCGCGAGGCTCGCGCGGCCATCGACGATGTGCGCTGGGTTTCAGGGCCGGAATTGGATTTCGGTCTGGATCCGGCCACGGACGGAGGTGCGGTCGGGGATCAGGTGACCCATGTCACACCGGTGAACTTCATCGGGAGTACGGTCCCTGGGTTGACCGTGACCCTCGATCTCGACGGCGATGGATTCGACGATGGTTCGGTGCTGGCAGACGACGCGGGCCGCTTCCTATTCCGCGGCGTCAGCCTGAAGGCGGGCGTCAACCCGGTCCGGATGCAGGTCGTCGGCACGGAGGGGACCTCGACTGTAGAACGCGTGTTCACCGTCGATCAGGTGGCGCCGCGGCTCACGGGGATTCAGATCAACGGCGGGGCAGCACAGCGTTCGATGGTGAAATCCATCCTGCTGCAATTCAGTGAGGATGTTTCCGGGAGCCTGTCGGCCGAGGACCTCATCCTTCGCAACCTCTCAACTCAGACCGATGTTCTCGCCGGCAACCAGACGTGGTCCTTCCAAACCGATCGCGCACTGCTGATCACGTTCCCGAATCTGCCCGGGGAATCGCTGGCCGACGGCAACTACACCCTGGCTCTGCGGCCCTCGGGAATCACGGACGCCGCGGGTAACGCCCTCGCCGACGCGATGGATCTCTCGTTGTTCCGCTACTTCGGCGACGCTGACGGGGATCGGGATGTCGATTTCCTGGATGCCTTCCGATTCCGCGAGGCAGCTCGGAACGATCCTGCTGCTGACCCCGGAACCGAGGCGTTCGATGTGAATGCCGATGGCGTGCTGGAGGGAGTCGACGTGGCTGCATTCCAGAACCATCAGTTGACGCGGCTGCCGGCGCCGCCTCCGGCGGGCTCGGTGGTGTTCACGGAACAACGGAGCACAGGATCCTGGAGCAAGCCCGCGCTCCTCGAGCGTCGGAGTGAAGTGAACGCCGAAGCCGATTGGGCTGATTTGCGCCCCGTTGCTGCCGAGGCAGGATCACGGGGGGTCGGGGTGAACCCCCGCCGTGAAGGCAGTAAGCCGCTCGTTTCGA
>JADLFD010000824.1 GCA_020845805.1 Verrucomicrobiales bacterium
AGCCCAGGGGCCATGGAACACGTGCAGGATGGGAGCGGGAACGGTGGCGAGAGCGGGTTCCAGAAAGGCGTGGTGTTGCACCACGAGCACGGGGTCGGCACCCGCGGCGGCGAGGCGCTCGCGGACGAGGGCGGCGGCGGCGCGATTCTGGGCGCGCCACTTCTGGTAGAAGGATCCGGGGGCGGCGGCGAAGCGATGGAGGGTGATCCCTTCGCGAATTTCCTGGGCGGGGCGGCGTCCGTCCGGGTTGGCAGTGATGATTTCGAGGGGGTGTCCCCTTCGGGCGAGGCCTGCGGCCTGCTCGGCGGCTACGCGCCAGGCCCCGCCCACGACATCGGGGTGCAGTCCGAGGCTGACGCAGAGGAAACGCATTCAGGGCAGGGACGCGAACAAGGACTCGAAATCGTCCACGACGCGTTCGAGTGAGAACCGCTCGACGACCGTGCGGCGACCGGCCTCCGCCATGCGGTGTCGGAATTCCGAATCCTGGATCAGCCTCCCCAGCGCCGCGGAGTATGCGGGGAGATCCCCGGGGGTGGCGAGCATCCCATTGAGTTCATGGGCGACAATTTCGGGCACGCCGCCTGCGCGTGCGGCGATCACGGGGACGCCGACCGCCATGGCCTCGATGAGCACACGGCCAAATGGCTCTGGTTTGAGCGAGGCGTGGACGAGGAGGTCGAGGTCGCTGAGGGCGTCGGTGATGGCGCGTTGGAAGGGGACGAAGTGGACGCGTTCACGCAGGCGATGCTGGTCCACGAAGCGGCGGAGTTGCGCCTCGTAGGGTTGGTCCTCGTTGAAGGCGTGTCCGATCAGCGCGAAACGGCCCTTGGGCTCGCGTGCGCACCACGCCCTGGCCAGTTCGAGAAAGAACGCCTGGCCTTTCCAGGGGGTGAAGCGGCCCACGATCCCGACGAGCGGTTCGTCCTCGGCCATGGCGAAGCGGGACCTGAGCACGCCGCGCGGACGGCGTTCATAGCGTTCGACGGGGATGCCATTGAGGATGGCGACCACGCGCGAGGGATCGAGCCCTTCTGAAAGCAGGGCTTGGCGCGCGTGCTGGGACACGCTGACCAGACGGCGCGCCCCGCGGCGGGCCTGGTGTTGAAAGGCGCGGCGGGCGGCCCAGGGGAAGAAGTCGGGGGAGAGGATGTCATTCACCCACCAGACGGATCGTGCCCCGGAGTGCGCGCAGGCGGGCCAGGCGGCAAAATGATCCTTGTTGGTGCAGGACACCACGACGTCGGGGCGCAGGCGCGAAGTGAGTTCGGCAAGGGCGCGGCGGGAATGGGCGAGGGCCCGCCAGGCGCGGAAGGCACCGAGGAGCGGCAAGCGGGTGCCGACCACGCGCAGGGTGCCGAGGGCGCCAGGTGTGGAGTAAGGGACACAGTCGATGTGACTGGTTTGGAGAGCGGCGTGCAGCGCGCTGTCGGGGGCGCAGGCGACGGTGGACGCCCAACGCGATCGGGCTCCGGGGGCAGCGAGCAGTTCGACGAGATTGACCTCGGCGCCGCCGAGGATGCGAGTGACGTGGTCCACCCACAGGATGGTGCGGCGGTCGTCGGTGCTCATGGCGGCGGGGGAAGGAACCGGGGCGCGAGTCTTGGGCCGTGGGTGCCGGGGGTCGCAGTCAGGCGAGGGCGGGGACGGCTTCGCAGACCTGTTCGGGGGTGAGTTGGCTGAGACCTCCGTGGGTGGCGAGGATTTGGACGTGTGGGCCGAGCGGGCGCCAGACGGGCAGGCGGGTGGGTCCCCAGAGAATCCAGCACGGAGTGCCGACCGCGGCGGCGAGGTGGGAGACGCCGGAGTCGTGTCCGATGAAGGCGCAGCATCCGGCGAGGAGTCCGGCCACCTCGACCAGCGGACGACGTTCGGCGATCTGCACCCGGTGTTCGGGCAGGCCGTCGACCAGGCGGCGGGCGCGATCGCCTTCGGCTTCGCCGGAGAGCAGGAGGACCTGGGCGTCCGTGTGTCGCACGGTATGGGCGATGAGGCTGGCCCAGTGGGGTTCGGGCCAATTCTTGGCGGGAGAACCACTGCCTGGATGCATGGCGATCCAGCGGCCGGGTCCTGGGGGCTGTGGGGGGACGCGCAGGCGTGGCTGCGGTTCTGCGTCGAAGATGGCGAAGCGTTCGAGCGGACGCAGGAACGTGGAGGTGGCGTGGACATCGTGCGCTTCGTCGGGCCGATGGGGGCCGGCGATGAACTGGGCACGCTCCTTCGCGCAACGGCGGACGTTGTCCTCGAAGATCTGGTCGGGGTCGTAGAGGTACGACACGACGACATCAAAGCCCGAGAAGAAGTCGCTTGTCGCTGGGTCGAGGGTCGTATGTCGTCCGAAAAAGCCGGCGAGCGCGCGGGCCTCGATGGGGTGCACCCCGTGGGCGAGGTCGCCGAGGAGGGCGAGGCGTGCGTACTGCGGATAGCCGAGCACGTGGAGTTCGGCGTTGGGGAACTGCGCCCGCAGCGCGGCGAGGGCAGGCAGGGTGAGCACGAAATCACCCAGGGCCCCGCCACGGATGACCAGGATTCGCCCCATGGGGATTACGTGGAGGACGCGGTGGACCGTTGATCGAGCGCGGCGCCGAGATGGAGGATGCCCTGGGCAAACGCCTCGGGCCGCAGGCCAAGTCCGACGCGGAACGAGTCGGGGCAGCCGAAGAACGATCCCGGCGCGACGGTGGTTTCGTATCGGGCGCGGAGCAGATCGGCGAGGTCCTCGACGCGGCCGTGCTTGAGCCGCGGGAAGGCGACGGTGCCGAAGGGCAGCGGGCGGTCTTCCAGTTCCGGGCGCGAAGCGAGGAACGTGTTCCAGAGTGCGCGGTTGGTTTCGAGGATGTGTCGGGCGCGGTCGCGCAGCAGGTCGAAGCGGGAGAGGGCGAGGAGGCTGAGCCGTTCGGCGGCGTGGGCGGGGATGACGCCGAGCAGGTCATTGAGGCGCCACATCTTCTCGATGAGCGCGGGTTCGGCGACCACCCAGCCGCAGCGGAGTCCGCTGAGGCCGTAGACCTTGGTGAGGCTGTTGGTGGTGATGATG
>JADLFD010000825.1 GCA_020845805.1 Verrucomicrobiales bacterium
CCCTTCGATGTTTCCGATGGATTCTCTGACCCCCTGTCTTGGCTGAGTCTTTACTCCGCCTTCGAAAGCGATCCGCGTGACTGTGGCGATACGCACTATGTCGGGACCGTTCACTGGATGGCCAACACGACGAGCGGCGGTTCCACGGCGCTGGGACTGGCGACGCGGCCGGAATCGGGCGTGGCGCCCGACCTGGTGGTGAAGATGGAGCCGCCCGCGGCGGTGACGGGCAACGCGGTGTGGAACCAGCCGCGCGGTGGGGAAACCCTCGCGCACGAACTGGGCCACAACTACACCTTGCGCCACATCGACCAGACCATGTCGCCCTTGGCGTGCGGTGGCGGTCGCCCGTTGCGCGCGGGTGGATACCCCCTGGATGCCTGCACCATCGGGATCCTGAACTCCGCCAATCTCGTGGCTGAATTGGGGGATCGCACCACTCAATTCGGATTTGATCCGGCGACCTGGAGCGTCATCAACCCGACCAACGCCGCGGACCTGATGAGCTACCGGTCCTCGACCTGGATCTCCAAACCGTCGCTCGACACGTTGTTCGATCGCATTCCAGGGGCCTCCGGGCCGGCACAGCGTGCCCTGGCGGGTAAGGTGGGACAGGCGCTCCCCGCAATGGTGGTGCTCGTCCACGGCACGCTGGATCTCCGGTTGAGCACGGCGGTGTTGCGTCCGTGTTTCCGACTTCCGTCCGCGCTCTTTGATCCCGAGAAACTCACCACGTCGCTGGATGCGGCCCCTGCGGGGCACGACTGGAGATTGCGTTGGGCCGATGCTGCGGGAGCGGCCCTGGCCGAGTTCCCGCTGGTCTGGGGTCACTCCGACGACGGCGATGGCGTGAAGGTGTCCTTTGCGCAGTTCCTGCCCGATCAACCGGGCGCCGCGCGCCTGCAGGTGATGAAGGCCGGCGTCGTGCTCTCCGAGCTCCAGCCCAGCCAGGGAGCCCCGACGCTCACCTTGCGGGAACCCTCGCATGACGAAACGGCCCACCTGCTCTCGGCCACGTGGCTCGGGTTTGATCCCGATCAGGACCCGCTGGTCTATACGCTGCAGTTCAGTGCGGACGACGGGGCGAGTTGGGAGACCCTGCAGGTGAATTATCCGGATCTGAGTTTTGCCACCGATACCCGGTTGCTCCGGGGCGGCTCGCGTTGCCGTCTGCGCGTGATCGCCACCGATGGCTTCCACGCGGCGAGCGCTGAGACCTCCTCGTTCGCCCTCCCACTGCACGCGCCGGAAATGGTGCTCGGCGGATTGCACGACGGAGAGCGACTGCCCTTCGGCACGGCGTCCACAGTCACGGCGGTCGCTTATGATGCGGAGGATGGCAGCCTGGAGCCGTCCACCATCCAGTGGCTGCTCGAGGGCACGGAGACTCGGGTCGGAACAGGCGCCACGTTCTCGCTGCACGATCTGAATCCAGGTTCGTACTCTCTCCAAGTCATCGGCACGGATTCTGACCAGACCTCCACCCGCATCTCGGTGGGTTTCGAAATCGAGGCGCTGCCCATTGTCACCGCTGAGATCCCGCTCCTGGACGGCGATTGTGGTGACGCGGCCTATGCGGGCGCGCCACTGATCCGGATTGCACTCGCCGGTGGAGGGTTTGTCCATGGCCGCATGATCCACGCCAACGGCGCGCTTCACGCGTGTGTCTCCGACCTTCTCTACAGTGGTTCCGCGACGACACCGGCGACGGTGGGGTTGCGCGTGGATCGGCGCTCCTCTCCCGAAGTTCCGCCCCAACCCGCCGATCTTCCCGGCTTCTTCGTGGATGAGAACGGGATTCCCTCCGAGCGCGTGGGTGACGCCGAGGTGACGCCGGAAGTGGGATTCATCGCCGTGGTCAGCCGAGGCGACGGCACGTGGAGCGCCGAATGGCAGATCTCCGACGCCTTGCTGGGAGGTTGGAACCGTGCGAGCCAACTGCTGCTCGTCCACGCCAATCCCGCAGATCCCGCCCAGCGGCGCACCTGGCCCGCCGGCGGAGAGGAGTCGCAGCCGCGAAGCTGGGCGCCTTCGGCCTTAGGTTCCGCCCCGGAACGTCAAAACCGCCCGCCCGTGGCCGCCGCGCGGGGCCCCGCAACGCTTCCCGCAGCGACCGGGGATCGCGTGTATCTCGAGGGCACAGGGAGTTTTGATCCGGATGGGGACGCCATCACCTTCGAGTGGACCCAGATCGCGGGCCCGGCGGTGAATCTCGAGAGCGCGTCGTCCGCGGCACCTTCTTTCGTTGTGGCGATTGGCGACCGTGGTTTGGAGTGGGAGTTTCAGTTGGTCGTTCGCGATGCCGCCCTCGCCAGCGCGCCAGTGTCCGTGCGCGTGACGGTGGTCCCGATCGCCAAGACTCCAGAACCGTTGCCGGCCGGACCGAGCACGGAGCCGGTGGTCACGACCGAGGGTCTCGAGTTTGTCCTTCTGTGGCCCGGGTCGCCTGGCGATCGCTGCCTCATCCAGGCGAGCGTCAACCTGCTGGACTGGGAGGACCTCGGCGTGCGCACGGCGGACTATCTCGGTCGACTACGTTTCCTCGGGGAGGCCGCCAACCGGTACGACCACCGATTCTACCGCGCGATCGAAGCGCCTGCACTGGTACCGCAGGATCCACGCGGCGCGGTCCGGTTCGACGGGCTTGATGATGTGGTGGAGGTTGCGCATCGCCCGGAGCTGAATGCATATCCGCTGACGCTCGCGGCGTGGGTTCGGACGTCACGCAACGGAGCTTTCGTGGACGGCATCCTCAGCAAGTACGTGGACGGGTCGTTCAACGGCTACGGGATGTTTGTATATTTCGGCCACCTGCGCGGATTTTACTTTGGACCGCCAGGAAGTTCCGTCTGGGGCGGCGGCCAGGGTCTCGATGGGGGACTGATCGCCGATGGCGAATGGCACCACGTGGCCATGGTCGTGGATGCTGCGGGCGGCCGGTTGTTCGTGGACGGCGTCCAGACCGCCTCGTTGCCGTGGGTGGGACCGCCCACTCGCCCCACGACGACCGCCCCGCTTCGGCTGGGGCACTATCACACCTATCCCAACGCGCTGTTGGGCGATCTGGATGAGGTGGGCGTTTGGGATGTCGCCTGGACGGCGCCCGACCTTGATCGGTTGCGGCGTACGCGAGCGGACGCGGGGGAAGTTCCGCGTCCGCTCGGCCTGTGGCACTTCGACGAGTTGGAGGGCCTCTCGACCCGGGATGCCTCCGATCAGGCCGGCCCTGGCCTCTTGCAGGGCGGCGTGACCTGGATTGAGTCCGAGGTCCCGGCGCCCTGAACACCACGCTGCGGCGACCCGGCCTACTTTGTGGGCGCGATCGCGCGGACCTTGATGTTGCGGAAGGACACCTGCCCGTGGTCGCCCTGCAGCGCGATGCGGCCATGGCCGGTCTTCGCGAACTTCGGCATGGTGGCGAATTTGCTCTTGGCGACGCGGGCGTTGAAATCGTCACTGCCCAGGACGTACTCGAAGTACTTCACGCCGTTGATCACATGCTCGCACTTGGTCGGGCTGATGAGCAGACGGACGTGGTTCCACTGGCCGGCCTGCTTGGTGGCATCGAGAGGAGCGCCGGTCTTGGGGTCGGTAGGCGGTTGGTAGAGGGCGTAGAGCCAGCCGCAGCGTTGCGGATCCTTGGCCTTGGCGTTGTCCTCAAGCTGAAACTCCGGACCCGTCGCCCAGGCCGCACCGCCGTCGTCGGTGACGTGGTACATGATACCGCTATTGCCTCCCTCCGAGATGTTGTACTCGAGCTGCAGCTCGAACCAGGTGAGGTCGTCGGGTGACACCAGATCGCCCGCATCATGAGGGTCCACGCAGGCGAGCGTGCCGTCCTTGATCTGCCACCCGGGCCGGACGCCCTCCTTCTTGAAATTGTGCCAGCCGCTCATGGTCTTGCCGTCGAACAGGAGCTTCCAGCCGGCGGCCTTTTCCGCGGCCGTCAGGGTGTTGGGGGCGGTTTCCTCGGCGGCGGGGGCGAGGAATGTGGTGGAGACGGCCAGGGTCAGTGTGGCGACAAGAAGCGACAGCGGTCGTTGCATACGTCGAGGCTAGACGAGCCAATGCCGGCGACAATTCGAATGCCGGCAGAAGCACGGGAAGGGAACGGAGCGCGGGGCCTTCTGAAATGCCCCGGACTACGCAAGAATCTCGGAGTGCCCTGAGTGTCGACCGTGGAAATCACTCTCCACGGTGGGCGAGCGCCGTTTCCGTGGCCCACCCGGGGTCCTTGGCGGTGACCCGGTCAGCACAGTCCAGGGTCGCTTTGGTCGACGGCCTGGGGCGTACGTCTCCTGGCACGCTGGCCGGATCAGAGTCGGTACTCAGGGATTTTCATCCACTCGCCCTCTTTCGTGGCGGAGTGATGGGCGAGGATCCCCGCCACGGTCAGGTGCAGGGCCATGGTGATGTCCACCAGCGGGGTGCGGTTCTCCAAGATGGCGGAGACGAACTCGTTGGTGAGATGGCCGTGTGATCCGCCGTGGCCGCCGCCTTCGACGGCGGGGGGCAGAGGCGGGCGTTTCGGAGCAGGAACATTCGGCGCCAGTCCCTCGTACCGTCCGTAGTAGGAACCTTTTTCCCCGCGGATCCGACCGCGCTCCCCGCTGTCGCCGGGGGTATCCCAGCTCACCGCCATGCGCGAGGAACCACCTTCGGGCGTCTTGAACAGGGCGATCTCGGTGCCGAACGGGTTGCGATACCGATTGGCCTGGGCCTGGAGGTGCGCCACGCGACTGGGCAGACCGACGCAGGAAACCTCCGAAAACCGGCCGCCCGTGACTCCCAAGTGGTAGGCGTTCGAATGCGTCGGGTACCACTGGGGCGGAAGGCCTACCCGCCAGTCCTGGTAGGAGGGGATAGGCTCGGACATGTAGTGATAGTATTCGCCTTCCGAATAGAGAATCCGTCCGAAATGCCCGGCGCGATAGAGTTCCCGCATCGCGTGCAGGTCCTCGTGGTAGCAGGACGTTTCGAACATCATGTACTTCCGGCCGCTGGACCGAACCGCCGAGAGCAAGGCGTCGGCTTCCTCCAGCGATCCAAAGACCGCCGGGACGGCGGAAGCCACGTGCTTGCCGTGATGGAGCACCTCGATGCAGTGGCGGGCGTGGCTCGGCGCATCGGTGGCCACAAAGACCGCCTCGATGCGGTCGTCCTTCACGAGTTCCTCCAGCGACGGATACGTTTTCGCGCAGCGGCACGCTTTGGCGAGAGCCGCACAGCGGTCGGGCAGGAGATCACTGACGGCGATCACCTCCACATTGGGGTGATCCTGGAAACCGAACTCGGCTCCAAACCGGCACACCCCGTAACCCACAATGCCGACCCGGATTTTGCGGTCGGAAATGGGCTTCCAGCCCAGTGAAGCTTTCGCGTCGGGAGCCGCCTTCTCGAAGCCCTGAATACGAATCGGTTCTTCCGCAGCCAGAGCGGCGGTGGCTCCCAAGGAAGCGGCCACGGTCGAGGTTTTGAGAAAGGCGCGACGCGAGAGGGGAGAGTTCATGATGGGTGACGCCCCGAGCCATCCACTCCGGCGGCGGGGCGGCAAGTGGAAAAGGGGGGGTATTCCCCAAATTGACGTCGTACTGCCCGAGAGCCTTCGCCGCGTCGCTTCACTGATCCTGCCCACCCTGAGCCTCCTGTCCAAAACTCTCCCCCGCATCCAATCTGTCGTGCACCCAGCCAAAGCCTTCGCGGATCGCTAGCGTTGACCTCGCCTGCGATCCGGTTGACAAGGGTGTTCCTGGAATGATCTCCCTGCGATGCATCGTGGTGCTGTTGGCCCTGACAGGCGGGACGGCCGAACTCCCGGCCGCGGAACCGGCCTCGACAGCGGACGCCGCGTTGCTCCGATCCTGGGCCCAGTGGCGCGGCCCGCTGGCCAACGGCGTGGCCCCCTTGGCCAATCCTCCGATCCGCTGGAGCGAGACCGAGAATGTCCGATGGCGAATAGCTCTCCCAGGCAAGGCGCATTCCTCCCCCGTCGTGTTTGGCGACCAGGTGTTCGTCACCACTGCGGTCCCGGTCGGAGACGCGCAGAAGCCGGTGTACGATCGCGCGCCGGGCACGCATGACAACGTCCCGGTGACACACCGGCATCAGTTCATGGTCCTGGCCCTGGATCGCCAGGAGGGGCGGGTGGTGTGGAGTCGAGTCTTGCGCGAGGCGTTCCCGCACGAGGGCGGGCATAACACGGGAAGTCTCGCATCGAACTCCCCCACAACCGACGGGGAGCAGGTCTATGTCCACTTCGGAACCCAGGGGCTGCATGTCCTCGGCCTGGACGGAACGCCGAAATGGACCCGGGACCTGGGCCGGATGGACACACTGCACGCGCACGGCGAAGGAAGTTCTCCCGTCGTATTTCGGGATTCGGTGTTCGTGAACTGGGATCACGAGG
>JADLFD010000826.1 GCA_020845805.1 Verrucomicrobiales bacterium
ATGGCCGAGCGCTCAGCCCATCCCTTCTACCAGTCCATCGTCATCGTCCTGAACGACGTCGTAGGGGCGGACCTGGTAGCACTCGGGCGCGCCGGAGCCGGGCACTCGGGGTAGAGGTTGACCCCGCGCGGGCCAGGGGGTAGCCCGCGCCCGAGACCACACGCCCTATCATCTTCCAGTTGGCCGAAGGCCGGGGTCCGCGGGCACAACAACTGGCCACCCGCAGTCGCAGGGCGAGGTGGGACGGTGTCGAACGTGGGGCGTGGTGGGCGGGACTACCCGGTGGGGTGCTCCCGACGAGGTCCGCTTGATACTGCCCCACCCACAAAGTCGTCTTCAGGTTCTGCCCATTCGGCTTGGACCGCGCCTTCAGCATTTCATACGCCCGCCGACCTCCGGCACCGCCGAGGAAACGTGCCGGGGAGGCCAGCTGATGGGGGCCTATTCCGCTCTAAAGACCCCCTACTTGTCGAGCCAAACCTCCGAGGTTTGCCACCCGAGGGCATTGAACGCCCGCAGGTGGTCGTAGTCCTTTACGAAGTTCTTCCAGGCAGTCCAACCGTTCAGGGCGTAGAGCGGCACTGCAATCGCTTTCTCGAAATTCAGCCTTTCCAAGTCCTGGATTATCTTGGCTCGCTTGCTGTTGTCCAGCTCTGCTTGCTGCTTATCGTCGAGGACGTTCACCTCGGGCACGTTGACGCCCCACCAGTTCTGCGCCGCGTCGGAGCGAAGCGAGCCGTGGTACTGCTGGCTCGGATCAAGGGCAGGTGTCCAGCTCCCGATCCAGATAAGCTCGAAAGCTTTCGTCGTGAGCTTCCGGATATACGAGGCGCTCTCCTGCGGATCCAGCGTGAGCTTGACACCGATTTGCTGAAGCTGGTCCTGCAGCACCGATGCGACGTCGATGCCAATCACGTCCGTGGACGTGATCGAGAGGGACACGCCGAACCCACCTGCCAGCCCGGCCTCTGAAAGCAGCCGCTTCGCCTCGACGATGTCCGGCTTCGTCAGGTCAGCGAGTTCTGCCTCCGGGAGCGCGAAGGGTGCGCCATTGGGATGGACCATACCCACGACAACACCTGCTTGCTCTCCGCCCGCAGCGCGGATTAGTGCCTGGCGGTCGACCGCGAGGCTAATCGCTTTGCGCACGCGCTCGTCGCGAAGTGGCTCGACGGTGTGGTTGAACGCGATCACCGTGACGGCATCGCTGGGCCGTGTCTCAACCGTCACGTCGGTCATCCCGCGCTTCGCCTCTTCGAGATCCGTGACCCCGTTTTGCCACCCGATCATGTCGATCTGGCCGGTCCGCAGCGCCACGATCCGGCTGAGCCGGTCGGGAACGACTGGCGACTCGATCGCGTCGAGATAGGGGAGTTGTGGGTTGAAGTAGTCCGGGTTGCGCTTATAGCGGAACACCTCGTCCTTCCGAAGTTCCTCCAGGATGAACGGGCCAGTCCCGATGCGGGACTTCCAGTCCTTCAGGTCGCCAAACTGCTCCACCACCTCCCTGGCAATGACACCCATCGAGCCCGCCGCAAAGTGGTAAAGGGCTGGGGCGAATGGCTGCGCGAATGTAGCCTTCACGGTGTTGGCATCCGGCGTCTCGATCGATGTCAGCGAGGTCCACATCCACCGGTTGGAGAATGCCGGGGTGTCGGTCCGTGCGCGGTCGATTGTGTAAACCACGTCTTCGGCGGTCATCGCCCGTCCGTTGACCGGTGCAACATTCTGGAACTTCACTCCGGGGCGCACATGAAAGATGTAGACGTTGGGTTCAGGGGTCTCCCACTTCTCTGCGAGGTCGGCCATCACCTCCTGGCCCCGCCCAAGCTTTAGCAGCTGGTTGTAGACGTTCCCGTCCCCCGCGATGCCGGGAAGTTGGTGGTGGTCGTAGTGCAGCCCCGTGGCCGAGGCGACGCTCATGAGCTTTCCGCCCTTCTTGGGCTCGGTCTTCGTGGTGGGCACGGGTTGTGCTGGCGTCGCCGTTGCGGCATCCAGTGTACTCGTGCCGTCGTCGTCATCGCCGCAGGATCCCAGCACCAGGCTCGCCGCGGTCACCCCAGCACCGGTGACAAACGCGCGCCTCCCGAGCCTCCGGGTGCCGGCCGCGTACAACGGCCGCTTCCAATAGGGTGTTTGGTCGGTGATTCGTGACATGGACTCCTCCTCCTTTGGTGCGTTGGTCGCCCCCTCGGGTGCGGGCTAACGCCGGCCGGTTCCGCGCATGCGTGGATCGATGATGTCCCTCACGCTGTCGAAGAACAGGTTGAGGCACAGAACGGTGAGCGTGATCGCCAGTCCCGGGAAGAGCGCCAACCAGTACGCGGAGTAGATGAAGTCCCGAGCACGGCCGCTCAACATGCTCCCCCATTCAGGCGTTGGTGGTGGAATGCCGAAGCCAAGGAATCCGAGCGATGCGAGCACGAGCACGACGCCGCCCATTTGCACCGAGGCCAAGATCAGCACCAGGGGCACGATCTGGGGGAGGATGTGCCGAAACATGATCCGCACGGGATCGGCACCCACCACCCGCGCCATTTCGATGTACGATGCCTCTTTCACCACAATCACACTCGAGCGCAAGATCCGAGACATCCCACCCGCCATGGTGAAGCTCAGGACCACGATCACGTTCCGCAGGCTCGGGCCTAGGAGGCTTATCAGCGCGATGAGGAGCACGAAGGCGGGAAAGGCGATCCATCCGTCAACAAATCGCTGGATCACGAGGTCGACCTTGCCGCCGAAGTACCCGGAAACCACAGCCACTGTCGTCGCGATTGTTGCGGAGAGTGCCACAACCGCGAGACTGGCCCCGAGCGTGTAGCGCCCACCCCAGAGGATCCTGCTGAAGATGTCGCGCCCCAACTGGTCGGTCCCGAACCAATGGGACGCATTCGGCGAAAGCAGCCGCTCCAGGGTGTCGCTCTCGTTCGGGTCGTACGGCGCGATCACCGGGGCAAGAAGCGCCGCCAGCACGAACACCGCAAGAACCGCGCCCCCGGCCAATCCCGTGACGGGCATCCGCCGGATGGCACGCGCAATCTTCTGTACCCGTCCGGGTACGGGCGCTTCCCACGCTCCCTCGGTCACGAGGACCGCGGGGGCCCTCATCTACCCAGCCTCACACGCGGGTCGAGATAGCCGTAGAGAACGTCGACCGTGAGGTTGGTCATCACGAGCATGGTCGCCGTGAGCAAGAGGATCGCCTGGACTACCGGGTAGTCACGCCGGGTTGCCGCTTCCAAGATGTACCGTCCCATTCCAGGGATGGCGAACACCTGCTCCAAGATCACGGCTCCCGTCACCACTGTTGTCACTTGGAGCCCAAGGATCGTGACCAGTGGCGGTGAGGCGTTCCGCAAGCCGTGCCGAAACAGCACTGCTCGTGGCGCGAGGCCCTTGGCGCGCGCTGTCCGGACGTAATCCTGTCGTAGCACTTCGAGCATGAGCGTCCGCGTGACCCGTATTACCCCGGCTGATGTCGGGATCCCGCCGAGGAGCGCAGGCCAGAACATGATCTTGAGGTGCTCCACGGGATCTGCGGTGAACCGCACGAAACGCAGAGAGGGCGCCCATCCAAACCAGATGGATGAGAAGACCAGGAACATCGTCGCGAGCCAGAATGTGGGAACGGCAAGGAAGAACACGGCGACCGTGCGGCTGACCTCGTCGATCACGGTCCCTTGCTTGACGGCCGCAAGGATCCCAATCGGCACCCCAATGAGCCACCCGACGCTTACGATGAGCAAGCCCAACAGGGCCGTGATTGGTATTCTTGGAGCCACCTCACTTGTGATTGATTCGCCGCTGTAGAGCGAGTGGCCCAGGTCGCCCCGGGCGAGATTCTTCACCCAGTCCCAGAGTTGGATGTAGATCGGCTCGTCGAGGCCCAACTGCTTACGCAACTCCGGGATGTCGTTGGCGTAGCCCTGATCGGTGACCATCAGTTCCGCCGCGCTGCCGGGCATGATCCTCAGCAGGGAGAACGCGCCGAAGCACACGATGACCAGCGTCAGCCCGGCGAGCAGGAACCGTTGGAGGAGGTAGGTGGACATCGCGCCTCTCGATCCGCGGCGGCGAGCGACCCGGAAGAATAGGCGCATCCTATGGGGGTAATAGAAGTCAGCGAGTATGATCCATATCATTGACGGAGTGGGCCGTGATGGGTACCGATACGTCCAGCGTGCCCGAACGCAGCACCCTCGGAGGAGCCCAGATAGATCTCCAGCCACGCGTGGCCGGGCGTTGAAGAGGGACGGGTTAGTGGTGGTTCAGCCGGACTGGCGGGGGAAAGCAGCTGTCTGGACGAAGGACATCGTCATCGTCCTGAACGACGTCGTAGGGGCGGACCTGGTAGCACTCGGGCGCGCGGAGCCGGGCACTCGGGGTAGAGGTTGACCCCGCGGGCCAGGGGGTAGCCCGCGCCCGAGACCACACGCACCCTATCTTCCAGTTGGCCGAAGGCCGGGGTCCCCTCTGGGAGCCGACCTTCGCGCTTCGCCGCGGCGCATTGGCGGCTGCGGCCCCCCCGGGCCTCACTCGTTCAGTTACCGAGGAGGTAGACCATGCCGTTGGCATCGGAGGATGCGAGCATACCGGTACGGAAGC
>JADLFD010000827.1 GCA_020845805.1 Verrucomicrobiales bacterium
CCTGTCATGCGGAGCGCGGCCGGCCCCCCGCGAACCCCGCTCCGTTCAGCAGGCCAGCGTGTGGCGCGGCCCCACCGTGTGGTACTCCGCCCGCCAGGGCTGGCGACGTTCCAGTTCGAGGTACGCTACTCCCTCCGGCTGCGCGTCGGCGTGAACCCGAAAGGGATGCTTCACGCGCACAAAAACGCTGCCCGTCTCCGGCCATCCTTGGTGCGATTCGAGGACCTCATTGCCCGCGGACAGCTCGGCCTGCAGCACGGCACGCAAGGCGGGATGCAGCGCCGCCAGGGCTGAGGCATGCCGCCCTCCGCGCCAGACCTCCGCGGACACCGACCAGACTTCCACCCCCGCCTCGCCCCCCAGCTCCCCCGCGCTCGCGGGCGCCATGCCGTTCCGCGCGAGCACACGGCGCCACGCCTTCGTCTCCGACGCCACCCCCAGCCGTACCTCGGGCCAACGAAGATTCCGAAAGGCAAACTCCAGCATCATGCCCACCGCAAAGGTCCCCAGCCCCTTCCCGCGCGAGGCGTGATGGATGCCGCAAACCAGCCGGCGTTCCCCCCCCGGTTCGAGCCCCATCCACCCGCAAACGCCCACCACCACCTGGAGCTCCTGCACCACGAACAGGTAGGCGCTGTCCTTCGCGCGACGCCTCAATTGCGATACCACAAAGTCGCGCACCCCGAGATCGCTCACCGGGTCCGACATTCCCAACAGCACGGCCAAGTCCCGATCCGCCACCAGCGCGCGCAAGGCGGCGGCGTGACTCGGCGTGAGCATGTCGATGGCTCGGGGGCTGGGCATGGGTGGGGTCGGACGGTCGGCACCCGGGTGCGACCGCCTCTCCGGCCCGCCACCGGACGAGCCGGTGGGAAGCATGCGCGCCGAGCCGGGATCCCGGCTATTCGACTTTAGAGGAATCCCCCGCCCCCGCCCCGGCCGCAGGCCCAGGGTCGAGCAAACCCGCAAGCTTCCGCAGGGTGGTGCGGTTCCGCATGGTGTTGACCGCGCGCGCCAGCGCCTTCTCCAGGATGGGCATGGTCACGGGAGAGTCGGTCAGGCGTCCGCGACTCAGCCAGTAGACCTCGCGTCCGTGCACGCGAAACACGTCGCGTTCCGAGCTCAGCCCCTCCAGGGCGTGGGTCACCCCGTCCCCGGGCGGCTCGTTCAGGAACAGGACCTGCACACTGTGCCCCTCCGCCTCCCCTGCCCCGGGCGCGAAGGCGGGGAAGGCCACCACCGCACGAACCTCCGCCGGCGTACGCAACAGCACCGGCACCGCATATCCCAACTCCCGTGCGAGGGCCTGCTCAAGTCGCCTGCGGAGGGTGGGTTCCGATCGCACGCCCGAGGTGAAGATCACATTGCCGCTGGCGATGAAGGTGGCCACGTCGCGGCCGCCCGAAGCCGCGAACACCGCGGCCAGGCGGTCCATCTTCACACGGTGTCCGCCGACGTTGATGCCGCGCAGAAATGCGACCAAGCGGCTCATCAAACCTCCTTCGCCGCCTTCACAAACGCACGGAGCCGCGTGGGATCCTTGCGACCCGGCTCGGATTCCACACCGCTGGAAACATCCACCGCATAGGGACCCACCGCCGCCACCGCGCGCGCGATGTTGTCCACGGTGAGCCCGCCGGCAAGTACCACGGTGCCGCCACGCCGCACCGCTTCGCACGCCAGATCCCAGTTGAACGTCTGACCCGTGCCACCGAAGGCCCCCGCGACATAGCTGTCCAGCAGCCAGGCCATCCCGCGATAGGCTTCGACCGCCTGCAGCGAGGCCGCATTCTGCATGCGGAACGCCTTCACCACGCGCCAGCCGACGAAACTGCGGCAGTACTCCGGCGTCTCCTTGCCGTGGAACTGCAGCGTGTCCAAGCCCGCACCGATCGCGGCTTCGCGCACCCGCTCCTCCGAGGCGTCCACGAACACCCCCACCCGCGCCACGAAGGGTGGGAGTTCCCGCGTGATGGCGGCCGCCTGCTCCACACTCACGTAGCGCGGGCTCGGCGGATAAAACATGAACCCCAGGGCATCCGCGCCCGCCTGCACCGCCGCCAGGGCATCCTCCACCCGCGTGATGCCGCAGATCTTCACCCGGACGGTGGGGGGCGGGACAGGCAGGTTCATGGACGCCAGGGTGCTGGGGGTGTCGGAGACGGAGCCAGGACCAGAGCCGCCTCAGCCACCGCGCGGCAGGCCGAGGACGTCCTGCATGTCGTAGATGCCCGGGGTTTTGCCGGCGACCCATTGCGCCGCACGCAGCGCGCCATTGGCAAAGGTGTCTCGGCTGCTGGCTTTGTGGGTCAGTTCCACGCGCTCGCCGTTGGCGGCGAAAATCACCGTGTGATCCCCGACCACGTCGCCCCCGCGCAACGCGTGCACGCCGATCTCGGAACTGGTGCGCTCGCCGGTGATGCCTTCGCGCCCGTGGCGCAAGGCCTCTTCCAACTGCAGCTTGCGCGCCGCCGCCAGAATCTCCAGCAGGGTCGTCGCCGTGCCGC
>JADLFD010000828.1 GCA_020845805.1 Verrucomicrobiales bacterium
CACGTCCCTCAGGCGACACACGGATCGCGTGAATCCTCACGTTCGGATCCACGATCGGGAGGTAGTACTGGAAGAAGAAGTCGGACAGGGAGAAGTACGCCTGACCATTCTGCGGATCGGTCTCGACGTAACTCCCTCCCCCGCCGGAAGCGAGGCTTGCGCTGGCCACGGCCATGGCGCCCGTCAGCGCCATCAGCCCACCCGGCGCGGCCGCCAAAAGCAGCATGCCCTCGACCCGGACGCCAGGATGCGGCGGCGAGGCGGAACGCGCCACGCCGTCGGTGCCCACCACCAGATGGTCGATGACCTCCCATTGGTTCTCGAACTGGCCGGGGCCCCTCACCACTTTCCCGGGTCGGAAGAGGATCAGGACGTCCCCAGGTCGGCTTCCGGCCGGAGCTGGCGCCGTGACGGCAAGTCCCGTTGCAGGGCTCGCGCCTCCCAGTCGAAGATCAGCGGCGCCCGCGAATGCGAACCCTCCAGGCAGGGCATAGGGCAGATCGGCCTGCGTCCTCGCCAGCAACTCCACCGTCGTGCCCGCCCTGAACGTCCCTGCCCCGATCGAAACGCCGAATCCGTCGGCGTTTCGGACGATGGCACCCCCGGTGCCCACGGTCGTCCGGCCCACCGTCGGGGTCACAATCTGAAGCCTCGACGTGAAGCTCTGGCCACCGTGGATCACCGTGACATCGACCACCCCGGTCAGCCCGTTCGTGGTGAGCAATCCGTCGGCCGTGATGGTCGCCAGCCGGGGGTCGGAAACCACGTACCGGGTGCCGTCCACCGATCGCGAGACATCCCGTGCCAGGCCTTGAGCCGGTTGGACGCGCACCACGAACTGTCGCGTCTCGCCTCCAGTGGTCAGTGCGTAGGTCGCCGGATACACATCGACGATTCCCACGCTCGCCACGTCGCCGACCTTCACGGCGATCGCCGCTCTAACCCCGTCTGCCTCCACCTCCACCACCGCGGTCCCGGTCTTCAATGCCAGCAACGTCCCTGCCCCCGAGACGAGGACCGTCGACGAATCTGAGGAAACGATGCTGAACCGGCCCGCCGGCAGTTCTGTCGTCTGGCCATCGGCGAACTGGGCCAACACGCGAAGGGCCAACACTTCGCCCTCGCGGAGGCTCGGATCCTTCGGCCCGAGAATCAGCCGCACCAACTCCGCACCGCTCACGTTCACCGTCACCGTCCCCGGCGCGGAGCCGAACGTCCCGTCGTCGGCGCGCACCTCGAACGTGGCGGCACCCTCGAATCCCGCCGCGGGTCGGAAGAGAACGGACCGACCATCCGCCGAAAGGGTCGCGGTGCCATTGCGCGCCCCAGAGATCGCGAAGGAGAGCACGTCTCCCTCGGGATCGGTGGCCAGTTCGGACACCGGGACGGTGATGGGCACGTTGCGCACGGTGGTGTAAGTCCGCGTCACCACCGCGGGTGCCTGGTTCGCGACGAACCCGAAATTGCTGATCAACAACAGCTCATCCGTCGCGTCCACCACTCCGTCCCGATTGCCGTCGGCTCCCACTCGGTAAGCCAATTCGCCTTCGATCGTCCCGAAAGCCGCGGCGAATTGTGTGGCATCGGTGCCATCCACGCGTCGGTCGCCGTTCACATCCCCCGGGAGATACAGCTCGAGCGTATACGAGCCATCCACTCCTGCGACCCCGCCGAACGAGCCGACATAAGGCCCCCCCTCATCGAAGGTCACCAGGGTCACCGAGCGGTTGTCCGCCACTCGGGACACGCTGGCCAAGGCTCCCTCAACCCGTGCTGCGGCCGGTTGGAAGCCGCCGACGCCGCGAACATCGACGCCCAGTGTCAGTCGCCCGGACACGGAAGTGGCGATCTCCCGGCGTCCTAGCAGGAGCCCCCATCGATCCCGCTCCCCGGCGGCCACGGATCCCGGGGTCACGACGCCGAGGAACTCGCGCGGCTGGCCAGGCACGGTTTCGATCGGTTCCGACGCCACCAGCGCCCCCTGTGCATCGTATCGCACCGACAGTCCGGTGCCGACCGCCGGTTCCAGAAGAAGCGTCAGCCGGCCCGACGCGTCGTAGCCGTACCAGGTTCGAACCCCGGCGCTCAACGAGGAGGCTGCCTGGAGATTGCCGGCCTCGTCATAGTCGTACTGGAGTTGGGCGCCATCGGGCAGGAGCACCGTGGTCAGCCGCCCCTCGGCGTCCCGGCGCAAGGTGATGCGCTCGTTGTTCCCCCCCACCGCACCGCTGTCGGACCACAGAATCCGGGTTCCGGTGGCGGAGGTCTGGAGCCGCAGATTCCCGGAGGCGTCATAGTCGTACCGAACGCCGTCCGGCGCTGTGAGCGAGAAGGCGTATCCCTCGAACAGACCGCTTTCCGGATTGTAAGGCAGCCCGGTCCCAAACTGATGGTACGCGCCGCCGACCTCTTCGAGGACGGCGTCCACGCTGGCGAGCCGGAAGGTCACCCCCGCGTCCGGCGTCCAGGCAGGGCGGGCCACCGTCAGATTGCCCGCCTGCGTTTCCACAGGGGTGAAGGTGAAGCCGACTCGGCGGCCATCGGGAAGATTGAGGTAGGCGCGCGTCCCCTGGGCGTATGCGGAAAGCACTCCGGATTCCGCCGTGCTGCCACCGGACGCATTCGTGGTGAAGGCGAGATCCAGACCGCCAAGGGTCCAACCCGAGCCGAACGACCTTCCCTCGAAACCCACGAGACTGGAGTAGGAGCGCGCGAGGGCGAGTGGCACTCCTGCGATCGTGCCGGTCCAATCCACGAAC
>JADLFD010000829.1 GCA_020845805.1 Verrucomicrobiales bacterium
AACGAGGGGGGGAATGCGAACGCGCAGGTCAAAGTGCAGTTGGTGGGGAATCGTTCGAATGCCAGCGGCTTGGGTTGCCGGATCGAGATCGAGACGGGCGGGTTACGTCTGATCCGCATGGTGAACCGGCTCCCGGTGGAGATCGGGATTGGCCGGCATCAGCAACTCGATTCGTTCCTGGTGCATTGGTTCAACTGGCCCCAGGGCTCGACCGAGGTGTTGCTGAACTGCCAGGAACCGATCTTGGCCGTGGAAGCCATCCTTCAGGAAGGTTCGTGTCCGTACCTCTACGCCTGGGATGGGACCCGGTTTCGGTTCATCACCGATATTCTGGGCGCCGCACCGCTGGGACTGCCGGTTGCGGAGGGGAAGTACATTGAGTCCGACCCGGAGGAGTTGGTTTGGATGGGGCACGACGATGATTTTCGGGCGCGCGACGGGAAGTACCTGGTTCGCATCACCGAAGAACTTCGCGAGGTGCTCTACTTGGACGAGGCGAAGTTGGTGGTGGTGGATCACGCGCCGGGCGTGGAGGTGCACGCCACAGACAAGCTGCTGCCCGGCGGCCCTTTCCCGCGCGGGGAATTGTGGGCCCTGCATCGTGAGCACGCGCTGCACCAGGCATTCCGGGACGGAACGGCCTCGGATGAAGATGAGGATGAGGTCACGGACGCGTTGCGCGCGGTGGACGGGCGGCGCGTCTCGCCGCCACGACTGCGCGCGCCGCAGTTACGTGGACTGGCTGAACTGCACGGGGTGATCCTCGACTTCGGCGCGCTGGACACGAGGCAACCGCTGGTCCTCGTCCTGAACGGATGGCTGCGGTTCGGCGGGGGCATGGCCAACATCGCCGCCTCCCACGATCCCTCGTTGCCGTTCCCGTTTCCCGTGCTCGAGGCGGAGACCGCGGCAGGAACCTGGGAACCCGTGGACGTGGTGGTCGGGGCGCCAGCGGGGAAGACCAAGACCATTCTGGTGGACTTGGAGGGAAAGCTGAAGTCCGGGACCCGACGACTGCGTCTCACCGGCGCTCTGGAGATTCACTGGGACCGCATCGCGCTGCTGGAGAAGGCGACGGCCGCTTCGTTGACCATGACGTGGCATTCCCCGGACGTTGCGGACCTCCGCTATCGCGGCTTTGGCGCGGTGCAAACCCTGCCGCTGGATTGTCCGATCACTCCGGATTACGACCGCGTGAGCCGGGATTCGCCGTGGACGATTGTGCCCGAGGGCTGGAGCACGCGGCATGGGGACGTGCTTGAGTTGATCGCGCAGCGCGACGAAGGGCTGGCGTTGGTGCATAGCGGCGATGAGCTGAGCCTCGAGTTTCCTGCCGCGGCCTTGCCCCCGAAGTCCAAGGGCGGGGTGCGGGACTTCTTCCTGTACGTGGACGGGTGGGACAAGGACTCCGATTTCCATGTCGCCCGCGGCGCGCAGATCGAGCCCTTGCCGTATCATGGTCAGGATGACCAGCGCTATGGGCAGGAGAGCCGCCCCGCGTTTCCGACGGACGCTTGGTCTCGGAAGTACAACACGCGCTGGGTGGAGGGGCGCGCCCTGAAGTCCGCCGCGCGCCGCTGACCTGGGCGGGGTGGGGTCAGCGTGGTTCGGGAAGCAGCGTGCGCAACGCCGAAAGGTGCGGCACTGCGGAGTGCCTGGAGAGCAGGTGACCGGCGTCGTCTGTGACCACCGTCGCCCCGGCGGACGCCGGCGAACCGAAGGCCTGGGTGAAGGCGGCGAGCGCTTCCACACGCCTATCCAGCGGGAGGTTCACGAGCCGGAAGGTGGGCTTCCAGTGATTGGCGAAGGCGGCGAGACGCGGATCGTCGTCGGCACGGTCGATGGGCACGGCGATGAAATCCACCCCCTCTGCGTGGAGCGCCTCCCGCAGCCGGCGCAGAGTCTGGACGTTGTTGGTGCTCGCGGGACTGGACGTGGCGAACGCGGTATAGACCCGCAGGCGTGCGGGTCTGGCGGAGGTATCGAGGGCGCGGAGGGGGAAGACCGGGCCGGGCGCCGGAGGAGGGGCAGGGGACTTGAGATCCGTGCGATAGCGGTGCCGTACGAACGCCGTACCGGACGGGGAGTCCGCCGGGTTTTCATAGACCGTGACCAGAGTGCCCTCGGCCACGTCCAACGCGGCGTTGGTCTTCCCCGAAGGCCAGCGTACGGAGAGCGAGGCGGCGTTGGTGTGCGCACCGATTCCGAGGAGCAGGGTGGCCGAGTTCTGGACCGACCAACCTTCCCCGCAGCGATGCTCGCGGACGATCTTTTGGTCCCCCAGGTCGAGGGTGAGGCGGGCGCCGAAACCGTCGCGGCAGGCCCATCCGGAGACCGCCGAGGGGGTTCGGTTCCCCCCCACGAAGCGCACGGCGATCACGCCACCCGCGAGGCCCGTGGCGGGCATTTCGTTGTGGTAGAGGTTGAAAAGCGGTTGGTTGGCGTTGACCAGCGCGACGTCCTGCCAGCCGTCACGATCGTAATCGAGCAACGCGAAGCCGCGGCTGTCCGCAGGGTTGTCCAACCCCGAGATCTCCGAGACATCCACGAAGGTGCGGCCCGGGCGATTCCAGAAGAAACGGTTGCGCTCGTGGCCGTGGAGCGAGTGCACCAGGACCTTGTCGCCCTGGCGTTCCACGCCAGCGAGGCGGGCATCAATCTGCGCTCCGAGGTTGTCCGGAGGCGGTGTGCGCCGCCACTCGGGCGAGTAGCGGAAGGTGGCGCGTGACATCCGGGGGTCGGCGCGGATCATGGTACGCCACAGGTTGCTCTCGAGATCCAGGTCCGAGGCCAGTTCGTGCGGGGCGCTGAAGTAGCCGTTGAGCACGTAGAGATCGAGGAAGCTGTCATTGTCGAAATCAGCAAAGCACCCGCCCCAGGACCAACCGGCGTTCATGACGGGCATGGCCGGTGGCTGCAACCCGCCGACCTGGGCGAACCGGCCGTCGGGTTGCTGGTGGTACAGGTAGTTGCCGTTGGCCGACTCGACGAATTGAGGGTCCAGACCCGGGAGGCGCTCGATCATTCGGCGACCCGCCTCGCTGTACATGTTCGAGACGTAGAGATCGTCGCGGCCGTCGTTGTCGACGTCTCCGAAGGTCGCTCCCATGGAGAAGCCGTAGAAGGTCAGGCCCATCTCGGCGGTGACGTCGGTGAACCCGGCGGGGCCGTCGTTGCGGAACAGGACGTTCATCCCCCAGTCGTTGGGGATGTAGAGGTCCGGGCGTCCGTCGCCATTGTAGTCGCACCACGTG
>JADLFD010000830.1 GCA_020845805.1 Verrucomicrobiales bacterium
AGGGCCGGGGCGACGCCGATCACCGCGAAGAAATCCTGTGAGACCAGCGCGCCGGCGTGGCGCTCAGGTGTGGCGCCCTCGGCGGCCAGATTCACCGCGGCGGGGTACCAGGTGGCCAGCGCCTCGAAGGAGCGCGCGTCCCGGCGCAAATCCAGGAACTGAGCCGCGGCCATGGGCGCCTGCAGCAGGTTCTTGGTGGGGTTTCCTTCCCATAAACTCACCACCCGGTGCGCCTCGCGCCAGGGAAGCGGGTGGAACAGGAGCGCCTGCGCGGCGGTGAACATGGCGGTGGTGGCACCGATGCCCAGCGCCAGGGTCAGGATGATCACCGCAGCGAACGTGGGTCGCTGCCCGAGTTGGCGGAGGGCGAATCGAAGTTCGTTCATCCGTGGAGTATGCGTGGAGGTGAGGGTTGGCGCAGGGACGAGCCGCAAGCAGCCATCGGCCAGGTTCCCGGACGCTCCGCGAGAGGGCAGGGGGCGTGCCAAGCTTTCAGCCAGGCCTTGCGGAATGAGGGCGGATTGCGTCGGAGTGCGCGTTGGCCGGGTGCTCGGTGCGAGTGATTCGAGCCTCGTTTCCTCGCCGGCGGAGGAGGACGAACGAACTCGCCAAGCCTGGGCCGTATCGGAGCGGAGCGGGGCGGGGCCCGGTTGTGTCTCAGATCCGAGGCGGAAGGTGGCGCGCGCGCTGAGGGGCAGTCCCGGGACCGGGAGCGGAGGATCCCGGGATTGGCACGGATTACCCGGTCGCCAGGTCGACGTCGCGGACGGGACGGGTCCCGCGATGGGAGGCGGTGAGGGTTGTGTTCGTCCGGGTGGCGGCTGTCGGGGATGGCGGCGAGGCGGGCATTGTGGGGTCCCCCGCGAGCAGACTTTCGAGTCGGCGCACGGCGATCTGCATGGAGGCCACTTCCGACTCGAGGCCACCCACCGCTTGCGCCGCGGCGCTGGCGCCGCTGGCGGTGGTTTGGGTGACGTGATCGATGGAGGACACCGCATGGGCCACCTCCTCCATGCCGCGGCTTTGTTCCTCGGAGGCCTGGGCGATGTCGCCGACCAAACTGTCCAGCGCCCGCACGCGGCCCTGAATCTCCTCGAAGTTGCGGGCCACGATGGCGCTGAGTTCCGCACCGTGCCGACTCTTGGCCACAGCATTCTCGATCTTGGCGGTGCTTTCGCGCGAGGCGAGGGCGCACCGTTGGGCCAGGGAGCGGACCTCGTTCGCCACGATGGCGAATCCGGCGCCCGCGGAGCCGACGCGCGCGGCTTCCACCGCTGCGTTCAGGGCCAGCAGGTTGGTTTGAAAGGCGATGTCATCGATACCGCGCAGGATCTTGGTGATCTCCAGGCTGGCGGCCTGGATGGACTCCATGGCACCCAGGAGTTCATTGACCCGGACCGTGCCACGGTCGGCGGAGAGTTTCGCCTCTCCGGCGGCGTCCCGCGCCGAGCGCGCGCTGCCGGCATTCTGTCGGGTGAGGTTGGAAAGCTGCACCAGAGTGGAGCTGACCTGTTCCACGGCCGCGGCCTGCTCGCCGGCGTTGCGGGCGAGCAGATCGCTGTCCTGCGCGATGCTGCCGGCGGTGGTGTGCACGCTCGTGGCGCCGCGTTCCAGATCCCGGATGACGCGGGTGAGAGGTTGCGCCACCTGCAGGCGCAGCACCAACGCGATGGCGCCGCCAATCACGAGAATCATGGCGCCGAATCCCAGGGCCGCCGTCCGCCGTCCGGAAGTCTGCACTGAGGACAGTACCGCGTCCCAACCGGCGCGCGCTTCCTCGAGAAAGTCATCGCCAAATCGGAAGACCACCGCACCGGCGTAGTCCCCGGCTTTGAAATCGGGGTGGCACTGAAGGCAATCCCTCTCCATGCGCAGTGGGCGACAGATTTCGAACCCGCTGGCGGTCCGTCGGCGAATGGGCTGCGTGGTCTTGGTCGCCTCGGAGGCGAGGTCGGCTGCCAGACGCGCCAGGATCTGGTTGGAATGAGAGGAATACTTCGCGACGCCGCGATGATCGAACAGCGTCAGTTCCTCCAGCCCGCGGATCTGCTTTTGCTGGGCGATGATGGCGGTGTACTCGTCCATGTCCCCGCGGCCCATGGAACTCGTCAGCGCCGTGCTGACCGCGCGGTCGAGGGTTTCGATCCACATCCACTGCGTGGCTTCTTCGCCCGCGAGACTCTGGGTCGCCTGCCGGGTGAGCAGCACTTTGTTCTGCGAATGCTGGACCCATTGGAGTGTGACTCCCACCAGCGCGATAGCCGCGAGCAGCGTTCCGATCAGCTTGGTCTGAAGTTTCATGGGCAGACAGCGTGCGCCCCGGTTGCAGGCTGGTCCTCGCGGGTTGAACGCGGCGCGTACGCAAGCGACCGGCCGGCGCGGGTCTTTCGGCCCACACTCGGTCTATCGGATGGCTGGCGTGTGCCCTGAAGAATCGGATCGACCACGTTCCTTGTCGCGGCGGCGGTGGATTCGTAAGTTCGACGCATGAACCGCCGCGGATTCCTGACGGCCACCGGCTTGGGTACCGGGTATGCCCTGATGGCGCGGGTCGACGCCGCGGAGACCGATCCGCGTGCCGCGTTGGACCCTCAATTCGATCGCATCGCACCCGCCACGGTGCCGGCGCACGAGGCGGGCGCCGAGCCGCACATGACCCTGGTGGAGCTCGGGTGCGACGTGATGATCGCGGGCGGCGGCATGGCGGGGGTCTGTGCCGCGCTCGCGGCGGCGAGAAACGGGGCTTCGGTGATCCTGGTCCAGGACCGGTCGCGCCTCGGAGGCAACGCGAGCAGTGAGGTGAAGATGCACATCGTCGGCGCCAACTGCCATGGCGGACGACCTGGCTGGCGCGAAGGTGGCATCCTGGAGGAACTCCGCCTCGACGACGCGGTGAACAATCCCCATCGCAGCTGGGAAATGTGGGATCTGCTGCTCTACGACAAGATCAAATCCGAACCCCGCATCACGCTGCTGCTGGACAGCGTTCTTTACTCCGTCACCGCTCGCGACGGCTTGATCGAGCGGGTCATGGTGCGGTGCGACAAGACGGAGCACCTGTATCGGATCCAGGCGCGGCAGTACCTGGATTGCACGGGGGATTGCCGCCTGGGCATTGAGGCCGGGGCGGATTACCGCGTCGGCAGGGAGTCCAAGGCCGAGTTCGGCGAACCCCTGGCCGTGGAGGTGGCGGACCGGCACACCCTGGGAAGCAGCATTCTGTTCACGGCCCGGGATCACGGGCGTCCCATCCCTTACACGCCGCCCACCTGGGCGAAGAAGATCACGCGCGAGCAACTGTACGCACGGCCCATCGACTCTTGGGAGTACGGCTACTGGTGGATCGAATGGGGTGGCAACCGTGACCCCATTCGCGACAACGAACGCATCCGGTTTGAATTGCTCTCCATCGTCCTGGGCATCTGGGATCACATCAAAAACTCCGGGCACTATCCTTCGAGCGCGAACTGGGGCCTGGAGACGGTGGGTATGATCCCGGGGAAACGCGGCAGTCGGCGTCTGCTGGGGGATCACATTCTCACGCAGATGGATCTCGAGGGGAAGACAGGCGAGTTCCAGGACGCGGTCAGCATCGGGGGATGGAACCTGGACGACCATCCGCCGGGCGGGTTCAGCGACAGCCATCTCAAGCCCTTCACGTCGATTCGGCTGCCGGACGTCTACAACATCCCGCTGCGCGCGTTGTACAGTCGCAACGTCCGGAACCTGTTCATGGCGGGGCGCAATCTCAGCGCCACGCACGTGGCGTTCACCTCGACGCGCGTGATGGCGACGTGCGCCTGCGCGGGTCAGGCGGCCGGCACCGCGGCGGCCCTGTGCGTGCGTCACGGCCTGCTACCACGCGAGTTGGCGAACCATGCGGAGCGGCTCGCGGAACTGCAGCAGACGCTGCTGCGCGATGATCAGACCATCAAAGGTCTGCGCGCCCGGGACGACCTCGATCTCGCGCGTTCCGCGAAGGTCACCTATTCCTGGGTGGCCGAGGAGTCCGATCCCGAAAGCATCCTCGACGGATACACGCGCAATGTGCCCGGCGGCGCGGATCATCGTTGGACCGCGAGCATGGGTGCGGAATCACCCTGGATCGAACTCACCTGGGACGTGCCACGCGAGATCCGAAGAGTCCAGATCACCTTCGATTCGGGATTCCATCGCGAACTGACGCTGAGCTCTCAGAACGCGGTCAGCCGCCGCATGATTCGCGCGCCTCAGCCCGAAACCGTACGCGACTACCAGGTTCTGGTGATCGACGAAGCAGGCAGCCAGCAGTGCGTTGCTCGGATGGAAGGGAATCACCAGCGATTGCGGCGGCATGAGTTCCCCATGGTCCGCGCCAAGTCTCTGCGACTGCTGATCACCGCGACCAACGGAGCGGACGCGGCGCATGTGTTCGAGATTCGGTGTTACGCCTGAGATCGGATCCACCCCCCCCAGAGTCCTCTGTCTTTGGAAGTGGTATTTCACCGGAGATGCTCTCGCACTGGCTGGGGCGGGATCCCGGTGGATCGGGGATCGAGCGGGGTACTGATCAGCCGCTGTGCCCATCTTCCTGCCCGTTCCTCTCCACGCCGATCGGTCTGAGGTTGCGCTGAGAGGACGGAGATAGAATCGGGCAGGAAAAGGAGGGGCAGGAAAATAGAGACCGGCGAGCTTGGGAGGAAAGCCGTCTGGCGCCCTCCTCGGCTGGTCTGGGATTGAAGAGGGCGGGGAAGGTTGGGAGGGGTGATCCCCGAGCGATGTCCCCCTAAAAGTAACTCCAGGGAGAAGGAGGGCCATCCACTGATGTCACTGAGCAACACAGAGAAAGGGCATGGTCATGGGACAGTGTTTTAATCTGTGTCGCTCTGCGTGGTTCTGTGGATTTGGTTGGCGTTGGGGTGGCTCGGGAGGATGGATCTCGGGCGATGTTCCCCCAGAACGTCAACTCCAAGGAGAAGAAAAGCCATCCACTGATGTCACTGAGCAACACAGAGAAAGGGCAGGGTAATGGGACAGTGTATTA
>JADLFD010000831.1 GCA_020845805.1 Verrucomicrobiales bacterium
CCTCACCGCAACCGATGGCGAGGCCAGTTCCGAGATCACCGAAGTGTCACTCCTCGTGACGCCCGTCAACGACGCCCCCCTTGCGCAGGCGAAGGAAATCAGCATCCCCAACGGCGAAGCGGTCCAGGTGGAGCTTTCCGGCTCTGACCTCGACGGAACCACCCCCTCCTTCCGCATCAAGTCCGGCCCGGCCCACGGCACGTTGAGCGGCTCCGCGCCTCTCCTCACCTACACGCCTACGGAAGGCTACTCGGGCAGTGACTTCGTGACTTACACGGCGTTCGACGGAGAACTCGAATCCGCCGAAGCGACGGTGACCCTGATCATCACCGCCGCCGCGCGCAACAAGGCGCCCCTCGCTCCCAGCCTGACGGTCAACGGGATCGAGGACAGTCCAATCACCATCTCGCTGGGCTGCACGGATCCCGACAACGACGCGCTTTCCCACGCCATCACGACCCCTCCGGCGAACGGAACCCTCACCTTCACCGGAGCCACTGCGGTCTACACACCGAAAGCCAACTTCAACGGCACCGACTCGTTCACCTACCGCGTCAGCGATGGTTCGCTGGCTTCGGAACTCGCCACCATCACCATCAAGGTGGCTCCCGTGAACGATGCGCCGATCGCGGCCAACAGCACCCTCACCGGCAAGGAAGACTGCACGCTCCCCGTGATTCTCCCCGGTTCGGATGTGGATAACGATCCCCTGAAGTTCACCGTCCTCAAGACGCCTACCAACGGCACGCTTACGGGTACCGTGCCTAACCTGGTGTTCACGCCGGCCGCGAACTGGTACGGCACCGCCTCCCTGCAGTACACGGTCGGCGATGGCAAGATCACCACCGCCGTCATCACGCTGACGCTGAACATCACCAACGTGAACGACGCCCCGGTCGCCAAGGCCCGCACGGCTTCGGTTGCGGAGGATTCCTCCATCGCGCTGACCCTCACCGGCAGCGACATCGATCGCGAGGCGTTGTACTTCAAGGTCTGCACCCAGCCCGCCAACGGCACGGTCACCGGCACCGCGCCGAACATCCGCTACACGCCTAACAAGCACTTCACCGGCACCGACCGTTTCACCTTCACCGTCGCCGATCGCAGCGTCACTTCCTCCCCGGCGGAAGTCGTGATCACCGTGACTCCCGTCAACGACGCCCCCGTGGCCGTCGCGGCCTACTCCACGGTCACGAAGAACACGGCACGCTCACTCACCCTCGCCGGAACGGATGTCGACGGAGACAGGCTCAGCTATGTCATCGTCAAGGCACCGGCCAAGGGCACTCTGAGCGGCACTGCCCCCAACCTGGTTTACACGCCCGTCACCGGCTACACCGGGTCGGATTCCCTCCAGTTCACCGTGTCCGATGGCAAGTTGACCTCCGCGGCCGCGACTGTGAGCCTGACGATCCAAACCACCGTCTCGACCACTTCGGATCAACTCGACCTGGGCGCAGTCACCACCTCCCCCGACGCGCTCGTGGTGAGCCCCGGTGGCTCCGCCTCGTTGCTCCTCTCGGGTGCCTCCTCGGTCCTCGCCAACGACCAGGCGCCGGAAGGCACCACGCTGACGGCCACACTCGACACGGCGCCGGAATCCGGCGTGCTGACCCTGTCCCCGGATGGCTCCTTCCAATTCGAACAGGACAGCAGCAGCACGAACCTCGTGGACACCGCGACGTATACCGCCGTCGGCCTGTCCGCCGCCCAATCCACCCAAGGCACCCTGACCATCCACCTGTTCCGCGTCCTCGGCGGAGAAGTCAGCGAGGCCGGCACCGAACTGGAGTTCTCCATCGTGAAAGGCCTCCGCTACACGGTGGAAGTCCTCGACACCGTTCCCTATCCCAACGCGCCCTGGTCCGTGCTGACCGAGTTCAACGGCGAACTCACCGGCATCGGCACCGTGGTCGACACCTCGCCCCTCGGCGGCGATCGCTACTATCGCGTCCGCTGCACCGCGGGCAGCCGAGAACTTGTGACCGAACCCTGGTTGCGCGCCGGTGCGACCGCGCAGCCCTGAGTGAGGCCCCCCGGGTGGGGCGGCGCCGCGCTCGCGGTCCACTCCACCCTCCCCTGCGCGGGGAACCCACCCGCGCGCAGGCAACGCCCGCCGTCGGCCAAAAGCCGGCGGCGGGCTGGACGCTTTCAAGCCGGCCCGGCACTCTGCCGATGAGGTATGGGCATGGTGTGGCTTTCGCTCGGCGTTGCGCTTGGGGCACTTGCGCTGGGCATCATCGTGGTCCGACGGTCCCCACGGCACCCCGCCCACATCTCTTTTGGGCTGGGGATGCTGGTGCTTGCCCTGGAGTCGGCCCTGGCCGCGGCGTCCCATGCGCAGTTCCAAACCCTCGGCCTCCTCGACTGGGAACGGGTGCGCATGGTGGTCTCCACCCTCCTGATCGCCCCCTGGCTCGCCTTCAGCCGATGCTATTCGCGCGGAGACGCCAGTTCCGCCCTCAAGGTTCGGGCGCTCAAACTCACCCTCCTCGCCCTCGTCCCGCCGCTGTGCGCCGTCGTTTTCTACGGGCACCTCGTCCATCTCGCCTCGGTCATCAGCACCGGCACGCTCTACCCCCAACTCGGCTGGCTGGGCATGCTCACCGAGATTTTCCTCCTGCTCGGTTCCATCGCCATCCTCACTCAGATGGAGCGCACCTTCCGCGGCTCTGTCGGCGTCATGCGCTGGCGCATCAAATACATGGTGCTCGGCGTCGGGGCCCTCTTTGGCTACCGACTTTTCGCGGCCAGCCAGGCCCTGCTCTACCAGGCACCTGACGCCCCCACGAGCCGGGCCAGCACCGCGGCCCTCCTCGTCGGTTGCGTCCTGATCGCCGTGGCCCTGGCGCGGGGAAGCGTCTTCGACGTCGACGTCTACCCCTCCCAGACCCTCGTCTACGGCTCCCTCACCGTCCTCATCACCGGCACCTACCTGCTGGTGGTCGGCGTCCTTTCCCATCTCGTTTCGCAGCTGGGCGGGGATTCGTCCTTTCCTTTCAAGTCCCTGCTCATCCTCGTCGCCCTCACCGGCCTCGCGATGCTGCTGCTTTCGGACCGCTTCCGCCAACGACTCAAACGGTTCGTCAGCCGCCATCTGCGCCGTCCCGTCTACGACTACCGACAGGTCTGGAACACCTTCACCACCCGCACGACCTCCAAGGTCGACGAAGCGGCCTTCTGCCGCGCCGTGGCCACCTGGATCTCCGAAACCTTCCAAAGCCTCTCCGCCAGTGTCTGGATCGTCGACGAGGCCGGCGACCGCATCCGACTCGGAGGCTCCACCGTCCTCGCCCCGGCCCAGTCCGGCGCCGGCGACATCACGCACGCCGAGATCAAACCCGCCCTCCTCGAACTCGTCGAACGCCACGAACCGGTCGTCATCGACCCCGAACCCAGCCCCTGGACCGCTCCACTCCTCCGGCTTCAGTCCGGCGTTTTCGAGGAAGGCGGACGCCCCGTGGCGCTGTCCCTCTCCGCCGGCGGCAACCTGCTCGGCGTGCTCACCCTTGGGGACCGCGTCGGTGGCGTGCCGTTCACCACCGAGGAATTGGATCTCCTCCGTTGCATCGGCGATCAGATCGCCGCCAGTCTGCTCGGACTCCAACTCTCCGCCCGCCTGTTGCGTGCCAAGGAGATGGAAGCGTTTCAAACCATGTCCGCCTTCTTCGTCCACGA
>JADLFD010000832.1 GCA_020845805.1 Verrucomicrobiales bacterium
CGGGCCCCCCGCGCTCTCGGGCGCGGACTCGACCGTCACGCTGACCGTGGGTGCCGCACTGCCCGCGGGATCGCTCCTGCGATTCCTGATTCGCGGCACCGGACCCACTCCCCTGCTCGGTGCCGATCTCACGCCGTTCAACCACGGACTCGATTACGTCCACGACCAACCGAACTGACCATGCCCTCCACCACGCTTTCCCCATCCGCGCCGTTCGTCCTCGTGGGAACCCACAACGGCATCACCGTCATCCCGGCCAAAACCCCGCTGGCGAGACTGAACTATTTCGACGGGAAATTCCTGCGCGCCGCCGATCTGACCGCGGAACAAACCTACCTGCGATCCCTGGTCGAACTCTCCAACCAGGCCGGGGGCGCCGGAGTGGTGCACGGCTATGATCTGTCGTCGCGCGGCAACGCCGCGCTCGACCTTGGGCCCGGCCTCGCCATCGATCCCGCCGGTCGTGTGCTCCTCCTCCCCGAACCGTTGACCGTGGGCGTAGCCGAGTTGATCGAACGCACCCGTCGTACCACCCGACCATCATCGGGTCCCACCGCCGCCCACCCCGCCGGGGCCGGATTCATGGAGTGTGTGGCGGCCACCGAAACGACTCCGGGCACAGTGGTCCAGGAAGGCGACCTCTACCTGATCACCCTCGCCCATGCCGAAGCCCTGTGCGGCCAGGAGGACGTCTACGGGAAGATCTGCGAGGAGGCATGCATCACCAGCACCGCCCGGCCGCTCCGCCTCGAAGGCGTCACCGTCCGCGCCCGACCCCTCCTCCTCCACCACGCGCTGCCGACCTCCACCACGGAAGCTCTTGCCACCCTGCACCTGCGTTCGCGGGTGGCTTCCGCCTTCTTCGCCGATGAGGCAGCCGATCATCCGCACCTGATCTCACGCGCCGGACTCGCCTCGGAGTTGTGGTGCCGGGGCGCTCGTGCCGAGAGCGGATCCGAGGTTCCGATCGGCCTCATGGGCGTGTCGGGGAATACCCTGGTGTTCCTCGACCCCTGGATTCCACGCCGTGAGCGGATGGACGAACCGGCACGCCGCTACTGGCAGTGGCGCATGCGGATGCGGCCCTGGAATGCCTTCCTCGCGCAGGTCCTCCAGTTTCAGTGTCAGCTGCGCGATTCGTTCGCCGCGCCAGGGGAGGACGTGCCGTCGGACAGTCCGTGCCGCGAGGCACAACGGTTGATTCGCGAAGCGACCCGCCACATCGAATCCCTCGAGACGTTTTACCGCGACACCACCGACCTGCTCGCGCGCTCGTCGCGCGGTCTCCCCCGTCGGCTGCGGGACGACCTCGCGGCGCGCGGTCCGGGACTCACCGCCATCACCGACTTTGGCAAGCGCCTGGTCCAGGCTTCGGAAGCGTTCCAGGCCCTGCCCACCGATCGGCTGCTCATCCGTCGTGGCATCGTCGAACTGCCCAGCGCCGGGTACCTGCCCGTGATCCCGAGCGACGACCTCACGGTCAACCAACAGGTCCGCCGTTGGATGGGGGAAGGGGTGAACCTCCGCTTCTGCCTCGTGCGCCCCGACTACGTCGCGCATGCCCTCGAGGAAGCGCAGCATCTCGATCGCCTCTCGCTCCTTGCCGGTCTCGATGATCCCACCCAAAAGCCCGACATCGATATCCTCGTGCCCAATGGCGTGGCACGCGAGTCGACGGTGGTGCCGGTCGGGAATGCGTACGAAGCGAAGGTGGACTTCTATCCCGGCCTGGTCACGGTGCTCAGCCTCCTGACACGGGCCACCGACGATTCCGCGCCGCTCTCCGACCGGATCTCGCGTCGTGCCGAAAACGCGGATCAACCGGCCCCCGAATCCGCCATGGCCCTGCAGGGCGTCGCCCGGTCCGAGACCACCACGGCCGGAGGCGCCGCGTTCTACCTGGCCGCCGGGCTCCTCGGCGGCCAACGCACCGAGAACCCGGCCGTCACCCCGCTGAATCGTTCCGCGTTGTGGGCCGATCTCCAGATCGATCGCGATCCGTTCACCCTCCAGCGCAACCAAAACACCCGGGTGGACGCCGACCTGCGTCTGATGATCGCCGGCAACGTCTTCCAACTCGCGTTCAAGGGGGATCTGCTCGTGGCTGAGGTCACCACCTCCGGCTCACGAACCAACACCCGGGTCCGGCTGGTCGGTTCCTTGACCACCAGCCTCACCACCGCGGCCAATTCGACCCCCACCTCGCGCATCGTCAGCGTGTCCGACACGGCCATGCTGCTGCGTGACGCGAGCGACACCCGGGGCGTGGCGTTCGACTCCACCCTCGCGCGCCCCAGTCTGCTCGGCACACTCGCGCGCGCCTTCTCGCTGCGCACCTCCCGCCGCTGGCTGGAGCCGGGGGTGGCACAGGCCGAGGCCTCCCTCGAGACGAACACCGCCACTCCGGCGCCGGCGCCCGTGCCGGCGCAGCCTTCCGGACCCAGCTTCACCGTGATCGAACTCCAGGCTCTGGCCTTGTTCCGTGTCACGCAGAAGCTGAACCCCGAGGTGCTTCGCCCCGCGCATCCGCTGCGCGAAATCGCCACCGCCGCGCTCGAGGTGCTCGCCGCCGTAGCCAAGTCCGACGCGTTCGCCACCATCGCGTCTCGCAAACTGTTCCCGCCCCCGCGCCCCATCGAGTCCGAGCTTTCCCTCCTCGCTCGCGAGGACTGGGTCCTCTTCCATCGCCGTCGGATCAGGCAGTGTGCCGTCCTCGAAACACCGCCGCCCGCCGCCCGTCCGCGCGTCTATCGAGTTTACGGCATTTTCCTGAAGACCGAACGACAGCTCGCCACGGTGCAACGCGCCTTCGCTCAAAATGACGGCGCGGCCATCGACGGACTTCGCCCGCGCCTCGTCACCACGGCGGAATTCTCCGCCGGCCAGGCCACGCTGGATTCCTCCCCCGACGACCTCCGTACGGCCTGGGCGACGGCTCTCCCCATCCGCAGTCGCATCGTCTACGCCGCCATCGGCAGTCGAGGGCCCGCGCTCGACGACGGCGAGACGCTGGCGTTGGGTCGACTCGACCTGCTTGCCCGCAGTCTGAATCCGCCCACCAGCTTCAGAGCCGGAACGCCCCTGGTGAACCTGCCGGAGGTACCCGATGCCCTGTCGCTCTCCGCCGCCTCCCATGACGGCATTCTCGTCGCGGTGGTCGTTCCAACCACGATCACTTGCCACCGCGTCTACCGCGGAGAGGCGGACGCCGCCGTCGTCAAAGAACTCACCGA
>JADLFD010000833.1 GCA_020845805.1 Verrucomicrobiales bacterium
CCACCCATGACCAACACCAAACCCGAACCCCGAAACCCGAAACCCGCTTCACCCTCCTCGTCCTCGCCCTGCTCGTCACCATCACCGCCGGCTACACCGCGACCGCAGCGGAGCCCCCCTCCACCGCCCTCTTCTCCCGCGACAACCTCATCGCCTGGTGCATCGTTCCCTTCGACGCACGCCAGCGCGGCCCCGAGGCCCGCGCCGAAATGCTCACCCGCATGGGCATCACCAAGCTCGCCTATGACTGGCGCGCGGAACATATCCCGCAGTTCGACGAAGAAATGGAAACCCTCAAGCGCTGGAACATCGAGCTCTCGGCCTTCTGGTTCCCCGGCGCCCTCAATGCCGAAGCCCAGGCCATCCTCGACGTCCTCAAGCGCCACGAGATCAAGACCGAACTCTGGGTCTCCATGAACGGCGGCAACATCCAGTGCACCCCCGAGGAACAGGCCCAGCGCGTCCGCGATCACGCCGCGGCGCTCCGCCCCATCGTCGACGCCGCCGCGGCCATCGGCTGCAAGGTCGGCCTCTACAACCACGGCGCCTGGTTCGGCGAACCCGACAACCAGATCGCCATCCTGAAGGAACTTCAGGCCGACAACGTGGGCATCGTGTATAACCTCCACCACGGCCATCACCACCTCGACAAATTCCCCGAACTCCTCCAGCGCATGCTGCCCTATCTCTACTGCATCAACCTGAACGGCATGAACACGGATGGCGAAGCGCAGGGCGAAAAGACCCTCCCGCTTGGCAAGGGCGAACACGATCTCGAACTCCTCCGCACCATCCAGGAAAGCGGCTACAAGGGCCCCATCGGCATCCTCGGCCACACCATGGACGATGTCGAAGAAGTGCTGCTCGACAACCTCGACGGCCTCGACTGGCTCGTGGCGAAGCTCCAGGGCAAAGACCCCGGCCCGCGCCCGCCCCTCCGTGTCGGCCGGCAGAACGAGGCCTATGCCGTCCCCAGCGTCTCGCCCGAATTCGGCAACGCCCTCGCCGGCGGCATGGTCGTCGAATGCAAGGACGCTTACCGCACCCCGCCCATCACCGTCGATCTCCGCGCGCGCCTCGACAACGCCGACAGCTTCAACATCCTCGTTGCCAACGACACCAAGGCCTCCGGCGCGCACTGGGAGATCTTCACGGAAGCAGGGACCGGGAGACTCGCCGTGTACACCCCCGGCCTCCAGCCCGATCACCTGCGCACCGAGGTGAATATCTGCGACGGCGTCTGGCGTCACATCGCGATGGCGTACGGACCCGACAACATCGCCCTCTATATCGACGGCGAACAAATCGCACACCAAGCCTACACCCGCACCAACATGCCCCCGCTCCCCGGCGCCCTCGCCCTCGGCCGACTCGTAGAAGGCGGCTTCTACTGCAACGGCGCCATAGACGAGGTGCGGATTTGCGAGGGTGTCGAGGGGATCACATCCCCCACCGGC
The DNA here is from genome assembly GCA_020845805.1 of Verrucomicrobiales bacterium. Taxonomy (GTDB): domain Bacteria; phylum Verrucomicrobiota; class Verrucomicrobiia; order Limisphaerales; family CAIMTB01; genus CAIMTB01. Next base: position 1,458 of record JADLFD010000833.1, read on the forward strand.
GAAGACGCCCTCTCAGGTCCCCCTTCGAAGCTTGCCCGCCTCAGGCGTGGGGGGGTGCCCGCGTCTTCGCGGGCGGGGGATGTTGACCCCACCATCGCCCACTGGGACTTCAACGACCTCCCCCCGAAGGACGCCACCCGCCGCCAACCAGTTCTCGAAGACCCCGCACGCCGCGCAACTCTCCCTGAATTCCAAACCATCCCCGCCGCAAACACGGCCGACCTCACCCCCGCCCTGCCCGTTCCCGATCATTACTTCACCACCTGGACCCGCAGCCACGGCGATCCGCACAACACGCGCTTCGCCCGCGCCGCGCAGATTACCCGCGACAACGTCCACAACCTCGCCCCCGCGTGGACGTGGCGCTCCGGCGACAAGCCCGGCAATGTCCAGTGCAATCCCATCTGCGTCGATGGCATCATCTACACGCCCACTTCCGGCTGGCAGATCGCCGCCATCGACGGCAAGACCGGCACGGAGCGCTGGCGTATCGACCCGAAGGCCATGCCCCAGTTCCGCGGCCTCATCCACTACCCCGGCGACGCCAACGTCTCGCCGCGCCTCTTCTTCACCGCCGGCCGCTACCTCTACGCCCTCGACCCCGCCACCGGCGCGCCCATCGCCACCTTCGGCGAGAACGGCCGCGTCGAGTCCGGCGAAGTGCGCAGCGTCGGTGCGCTCTTCGACGGACTCCTCATCCTCCCCGGCTACCTCCGCGACGTGACGGCCTACGACATCGCCACCGGGGAGCGCCGCTGGACCTTTCACACCATCCCCCTCGACGGCGAATACGGCCGCGACACCTGGAACGAGCCGGAAGAAGGCGCCAATTGCTGGGGCGGCATGGCCCTCGACGAAGCCCGCGGCATCGCCTACGTCGCCACCGGTTCCCCCAAGCCCAACTTCGCCGGCAACACGCACACCGGCCAGAATCTCTTCGCCAATTGCGTCATCGCCCTCGATGCGCGCACCGGCCAACGCCTCTGGCACTTTCAGGAACTCCGCCACGACATCTGGGACATCGACATCCCCGCGCCGCCCAACCTCCTCACCATCACCCGCGAAGGAAAACGCGTGGACGTCGTCGCGCAGGTTACGAAGATGGGCAACACCCTGGTCCTCGACCGCGTCAGCGGCAAGCCGGTCTTCCCCTTTCGCCTGCGGCGCGCGCCGGTCTCGAAGCTTCCCGGCGAACGCACCTGGCCCTATCAGCCCGACCTCGAACTGCCCGAACCTTTCGCGCACCAGGCCTTCTCCCTCGATGACGTCACCGAGCGCAGTGACACCGCCCGCGCCTTCGTCCTCGGCCATCTCGAGCGCGCCAACTTCGGCTGGTTCGAGCCCTTCGAGGAGGACAAGCCCACGGCCCTCTACAACATCCACGGCGGCGCCGAATGGACCGGCGCGGCCTGCAACCCCGACACCGGCCGGCTCTACGTGTCCGCAAACAACATCCCCTGGATCATCACCGTATTCCGCCGCGACTCCGTCGCCCGCCCCGAAGGCATGCCGCCCACGCCCGGTGAACAGGTGTACATGGAAAACTGCGCCCGCTGCCACGGCGCGCAACGCGACGGCGTCGGCATGACCCCGCCCCTCCACGGCCTCGCACGCCGCATGAACGACGCGGATGTCCGCGCGTTATTGGCGACGGGAAAGAATGTGATGCCGGCGCTGCCCAAGACGGTCACGGAAGAGCAGGAGCAGGCGCTCCTCGATTTCCTCTTCTACCGCGATCTCCCCGAAGGCGCGCAGCAGGACGCAGACGCCGGCCCCCGCCGCTACACGCACAACGGCTACCCCAAGCTCCTCGACCACGAAGGCTACCCCGGCTGCAAGCCGCCCTGGGGCACGCTGAATTGTCTCGACCTCAACACCGGCAAGCTCGAATGGCAGGTCCCCCTCGGCACCTACCCCGACCTCGCCTTCTGGGGCGAAGACGACACCGGCGCCGAAAATTTCGGCGGCCCCTCCCTCACCGCCACCGGCCTCGTCTTCTGCGCCGGCACCCCCGACGAAATGATCTACGCCTTCGACGCCGACACCGGCGCCGTCCTCTGGAAACACCAACTCCCCTACGGCGGCTACGCCCCGCCCTCAATCTTCGAGATCGACGGTGCCGAATTCCTCGTCATCCCCGCCACCGGCGGCGGCAAGCTGGGAACGACCGAGGGCGATGCGCTGGTGGCCTTCGGACTGAAGCCGGATCGCTGAACCCTGAATCCCTGCCGTTCCTGTTTCAAAACTCAGAATCCAGAATCAATCTTCACCGATTTTCCCTCCGCCACCGACTGCTTCGCCGCCATCCCCACCACCACCGCCATCCGTCCGTCGTGCCCTGTCACCTCCGGCGGCGTGCCCGACAATACCGCCCGCACAAACGACTCCAGCTCCACCCGGAAGCTCTCGGTGTACCGGTCCATGAAAAAGTTCAACGGCAAATCCCGGTGGATCGTCTTCCCATTGCTGATCGTCGCCGTGTTCGGATAATTGTTCTCCACTGATATTGCCCCGTTGCTCCCCAGCACCTCCACCCGCTGATCATAGCCGTACACCGCCTCGCGGCAATTGTCGATCGTCCCAATCGCCCCATTCGCAAACTTCAGCACGATCAGCGCCGTGTCCAGGTCCCCCGCCTCCCCAATCGCGGGATCCACGCGCACCGCCCCATAGGCAAACACCTCCTCCACCTCGCAGCCCATCAGGTACCGCGCCATGTCGAAGTCATGAATCGTCATGTCAAAGAAGATCCCCCCCGACCGCCGCACATACTCGATGGGCGGCGGGCCCGGGTCCCGGCTCACGATGTGCATCAGCCGTGGCGCCGCAATCTCCCCGCTCGCAATCGCCCGCCGCACCCGGCTGAAATTCGCGTCAAACCGCCGGTTAAACCCTATCTGCAGCGCCACCCCCGCCTTCTCCACCGCCGCCAGCGCGCGATCAATCGATTCCAGATCGTGGGCAATCGGCTTCTCGCAGAAAATATGCTTCCCCGCCGCCGCCGCCTCTTCGATCAGCCGCGCATGCGTGTCCGTCGACGTGCAAATCAACACCGCGTCCACCTCCGGATCCGCCAGCACCGCACCCGGATCCGTCCCCACCTTCGCCACCCCGCACTGCGCCGCAAGGGCGCGCGCCGCTGCCTCGTCCACATCCACGACCCACACAAGCTCCGCCTCGGGGATAAACCGCGCCACGTGGTTCCCGTGCACCTTCCCGATACGCCCTGCGCCAAGCAGTCCCACCTTCAACCTGCGCGTTTCCATGTCAGACTCCAATTCTCTTCAGATACTCCCGGGTCCGCCGCGCACTCTCCTTCGGCGCGCCCATTCCCGGAAGCACATCCTGTTCCACCAGCACCCAATCCTGATCCGTCCGCTCACACACCCACGCCGCCACCTTCAGAAAATCCACGCACCCCTTCCCCAATTCGCAGAACACCCCATGCCCCACCGCCTGAAAATAGTCCCACCCCACCGCTCGGCCCCGCGCCGCCACCGCCGG
>JADLFD010000834.1 GCA_020845805.1 Verrucomicrobiales bacterium
GCTGGGGGCATAGTGAGATAGAGGCTTCCGGAATGTCACCCCTCATTGAGTCCTCAACTCTACATCGGCATGAAGCCGCCCCAGCGAGAACTCCCAGATCGGGTCGTAGCCCTCCAGCTCCAACTCGAAAGGCTGTAGGGCAACATCTGACTGCGTGAATCCCCGAAGAGATGCTCCGCCCCTCCACCTCGCCCATCGTTCCATCCGCCTCCGGCCCCTCCACCAGCGCCGAAGCTCGGCGCGGACCGAGCCGTCCGGTCCACCCACCTCTGTCGGGCTGGACGTCAGGAGCCGGGCGTCCATACGGTGAGATCGTGAATGCAGATGCCGAACCGCTCCAACCTTTGCTCCGCTACCTAGGTGAGTCCATGGAGGCGCTGGCGGAGCACCCAAGAACCCGGCTCAAGATCGATGCTGCGCTTAGCCGGCTTTCGACGGACACGACCTCCGAGGGGGCTCAGGCGGCAGCCCTTCACTGTCGAGACGCCATCGTCGAATTCGCAAACTCAGTCTTCAGCCTGGACTTTGCGGCGACGCCTGACCAAGTGCCGTCACCTAACGACGCAAAGGCGCGAATCGACCTGACGCTCGCGCATTTCGGAGAGTTGGAAGCCTCAGAGGACCAGCGGAACCTCTTGAAGACCATATTGAAGTCGGTGCTCGCTGGGCAACATGACCGCGAGTTCACGACGAGGGAGGCGCTGAGTGTCGTGCTGCTGACAATCGAGTTATTGGCGACGTTGGACCGGTTAATACGGGCGGCCGCGGAGCGAGAGGAGTTCTACCAGCAGTACGGGCTCTACAAGTGCGGTGGCTGCGGGCGCGCCAAGCTAACGGTTGAGTGGATCGGTGACATGGATTCGGACGGGATCGTGTCCGCGTACCCCTATCTACTTTGCGACCACTGCGGCTGGTCTCCGCCCGGCGGGATCTAACCGCACCGTGACTGTCCGCTCCTCTCCAATGGAACGTCACGGCGCAGCGCCGAGTCCACACTTCGCCCTCACCCCTCGGGTAGCTCGTACCGGGTCGTCAGGGTCGCCCCGTTCCCTTTTGGTGTGGCTCGCTCAGCACAACATCACCGGCGCCCATTGCCTTCCGCATCGCATCGCAGCAGACGCGCATCCGGTGGTTCCTCGGCCACAGCGGGGTACCCACCCACGCGCCGATGAAGCTCCGCGGCGCGCACCTCCAGGCGACCCGCGGCTGGTCGCCTCCGTGAACATCGGAAATTTGTGTGCCGGTAGGGAGTGAAGGCATACTGCGTCGGTATGGTGTCCGAACCGTCTCTGATCGAAACCGGTGGGCTCATCCTCAACATCTTGCGCTGGATCGGCCGGACGTTGGGTCTGTACGGGCCGAACATTCAGTTCTTGGACTTGAATTCGGAGGAGTACAGCGGCGACCCGCGTTCGCACACTCGTCATTGGCTGCATATTGACATAGCGAACGTCCGTAAGCGGATCGCCTTTCTCACTGAACCAGTTGACCAAGCAGCGGCGGAAATCCAACTGCGGCATGAGGGCTCAGCAGATTGGAAACCTTACGGAGCGGCGGTATTAGCCGCTGACACGCTAGCGGCACCAAAGCTTGCTGTATCGATTCCGCTCAGTCGGGCCGCCACGGCTAGAATACCGTTCCTTTTAGATGCTCCCGAGCCGTTCACTTATGAAGGCGAGTCCATGCGGCCGGGGCGATATGTCACCGATTCGCGTTTTGTACTTCATGGCCTGCGCGATCAGCCGGATCCGGGAAAATATCGTCTCCGTTTGGAAGTCCGCGTGGCCGACCAGACATGGCACTACGAATACCCCGTGCCTATCCACGTCCTGCCACTGCCCCAATCCCGTGTGAGGCGTCTCCGTGAAAGCGTTATCAAGCTCAAAGACCATCCGGCGCATTTCTGTGAACTCACCTTTGTGGACGATCAACCGGAGAATTCCGAGTTCTCGAACCTGAATCAACTGACGGCGAGCGTCAGGTTCTATGATGCAGCCGACCCCACCAGATTGGTACTCGACGTTCCGGACGGAGCGTGGTCAGACCTGGACGGCAAGCTCATTCTAGTACCGCCACCTCGGCCAAACGAGCCGTTTCGCCTGACGGCTGCCGTCGGATATGAGAACGACGACAACCTCTATGGCTTCAATCCACAAAGCCTCAAGTTCGACCGTTTCAGGCAGCCGAGCCTTGCATTGCGATTTAGTGGCGGGAGGAGTTATCGGATGATTGTGACACTCAGGGCATCCCGTCAGCCAGCCGCGACCTTTGAATATCTCATCAGAGCCGGAGCTTCTGGTGCACCAATCATTGTGCCGCTGGATCCAAGTCCGACTTCTGAGTCGACAGGCGCTTCTGCCACGCCTTCTTGTTGCTCAGATGGCTAACGCAGCCCATTCTAGAAGCGCCCGCTTCGCGTCTGGGCGCGGCGTCGCATTGCCTGCGCGAATGCGGAAGATCTCCCGTCGAGATAGTCCGGTCGTCTCCACGAGGTCCTGAACCGGGGTAATCCGCAGCCTCGGCAACACCTCCGTGACCCACGTGTCCCGCTTCGGGTCCTTGTACTCCGTCAGCACCTCATCGAGGTCGTGCACCGTGCCGGCCTCAGCGTCCTCCATCCGATTCGCCTCTTTCCCGATGTAGGGGATGGAGCCCACCTCGATTGCCCGACGGAGCAAGAGGCCCTGGGCCTGGCGTGGCGAACGACCGCCGCTGTCCTCCGACTCCGACTCCGACTCCGACGCGTGCGGACAACTCATAGCGAGCGCACACGGTCGACGAACCAGTCGCAGTTATTCAGGAAGGCATCCAGTGCGGCGCCGGCGCTCAACCGCTCGAGCGGCATCATCGGGTATTTCTTGACCTGCTCGGGCGGCCACTCCCCGTCGTTGAGGCGGTTCATCCGCTCGAATAGCTCGGCTCGTAACTCGCCGGTGGCCAACGGGCCGGAGGCAAGATAGCCGAAGTAGAACTGGGCGTGACCGGTGCCCTGCAGGAGCAGCCAGGTGACAAGTTTCGTCCCGACCTCGAGGCGACAAAGCCACGACGGGCTGGCACCGCTGCCGGGTGCTTCGCGCAACCCCCTCGACCTGGCCCATTCGATTATCGACCGGGCTTGTGGACGGACCGCCGGGGGCATCGCATCGAGGAGGCTAGTCTCGTCCCACTTGCGGTTCGCACCGGACTCGCCTTTGGCTGCTGCCGCCTGCCGGGTCCGGCCGTACACCTGCGGCACTAACGTACTCATATGGGAGCCGCCGGTCTTGTCGACGTATTGCACCACGTCAACGGCGAGCACCTCCGCCGGGTTCATCTGGCGATTCAGGAACTCCACGACGCCTTTCAGCTCCGTCGGCACTTCGTCCGCGACGAACACCATCCGGATCCGTCCGGCGCGGACGTTCGTCTCGGCGTCCCGCCAGAAGGCTTCGATGTCGCCGTCCGGCCCGATGAGCGCCCTCACGTCCTCGTCTGGATCGCGTCCCTCGGCCACGCAGGTGGCGTTGTAAGTCTCCCGAAGCGCCGTGACAGGCCCGAAGGCCACGACATTGGCAGCGTAGTCGAGCATTTGCCCGACGACGACGCGACGTATCTCAGGGTTCGAGCTTCGTTTGTCTTCAACGATCGTCGGGATCGCATCCTGGTCGAGGAACAGGTGGTCGGCGTTCCATCGTCCGGATCCGCCTTCTGCGCTGGCGACTGGTAGTTCGCGGCTGATCGCCAGCCAGCGCCGCGGCGCGTCGGGGTCCACGGATGCCAGGATCTCCGGGTGCCGGTGGAGCAACTCCTGGAGCGTGTCCTCCGTCGGATATGGGCTGCGCTCCATCTCCACCAGCGTCCCATCGTCTCGCACGAC
>JADLFD010000835.1 GCA_020845805.1 Verrucomicrobiales bacterium
AGGGAGGGGTCTTCCAGGCGGCGAAACTGCTCGAGAAACGCGTGATTCTCGTTGGCGTAGATCACGTCGAAGTTGTTGCCCAGGAACGGGGCCAGCCGCCAGGGATAGCGTGCGGCCACCTCGATTCCGAGTTCCTGCCCGCGCTGATCCTGGGCGCTAAAACCGCGGCGGAAACCGGGGAGGACACGGTCGCCGTGTTCGTCGGCGTAAAGTTGCCAGGCCCGGATCAGCTGCCGCGCGGAGTTGATCTCATTGACGCGCCGGGCCTGGCGCTTGGCGCGGCCCAGGGCGGGAACCAGCATGCTGGCCAGGATGGCGACGATGGCCATGACCACCAGCAGCTCGACGAGGGTGAATCCCCGCCGCGTCGGCGTTCGTGTTCCCGAGGGTGCGCGCATGTCGTGAGCGTAACGGACACGCCGCTCACTCCGCAGGGCGGGACGGGTCCAAGGCGCGAAGGTTGCCCTGCCGGCGTCCCCGGCTCAAGCCGTGGCATGCATCCCCTTCACCCCCCCGTAAGACAGCTCGCATTGCGCGTCGTTGACCTGTCGGGAGGTTCTGTCTGAAGCTCCCGGCCGCGCCGTCGTCCAAGGCGTCCTTTTATGTCTATCCTCACGAGAAGTACGATTCTCCTGCTTGGCGGGCTGACCACGCCTATTTCCTGTGCGTTGGCCGCGGATCCCGTGGATTTCAACCGGCAGATCAAGCCGCTCTTCGAGGCGCACTGCATCAGCTGTCATGGCGAGGAAAAGCCCAAGGGCGCCTTTCGGATGACGACTTTGGAGGCTCTGGTCAAAGGGGGCGACGACGGCACGAGCCTGGTGGCTGGGGACCCGGCCAAGAGTCCGGTCTATACCAGCACCGTACTGGCGGCGGACCACGATGACGTGATGCCGCCGGCCAACAAGGGAGGTCCCCTGGGCGTGGAAATCACGGAGGTGCTGAAGCAGTGGGTCGCCGAGGGCGCCAAATGGCCCGAGGGCGTGAAGCTGGCGCAGGTGGCCAAGGTGGATTTCGTCAAGGAGGTCCAGCCCATCCTCGAGTTCAACTGCGTCGCCTGCCACCGCGAAGGCGAGGCCAAGGGCAAACTCCGCCTCGACAACCGCAAGGACGCGTTCACCTCCGGCGACGACGGTCCGTCCATCATTCCGTTCTATCCCGAGAAGAGTACGAGCTATACCTCGACCATCCTGCCCGCGGATCACGATGACGTGATGCCGCCAGCCAAAAAGGGTGGCCCCATGCCCAAAGAAAAGACCGAGGTGCTGCGGCGCTGGATCGAGCAGGGTGCCTTCTGGCCCGAGGGGGTGACGCTGACCCCGAAGAAGGCGGAGGAAGCGACGAAGGGCGACGAGAATGTGACCGTGAAATCGATTCACGAACGCATCCTCCAAAAGACCCAGGAGAAGGCCGCCGCCGACATGAAGCCGTACCAGGAGACCATTCCGGGCACGGCAGTTTCGTTCGAGATGCTGCCCATCCCCGCCGGGGAGTTGACGCTGGGGAGTCCGGAATCCGAGAAGGGCCGCAAGGCCGATGAGGGCCCCGCCGTGAAGGTCAAGCTCTCCCCCTTCTGGATGGGCAAGCTCGAGGTGACCTGGACCGAGTACGAGATCTTCATGCGGCCCGAGATCGAGCTCGATCTCCGGAAACGCCACGCGACCGAGGACGCGGTCAACAGCGTTTCCGACGCCATCAGCCGTCCCACCAAGCCGTACGTGGAAATGAGCTTTGGGATGGGCAAGGACGGCTTCCCTGCCATCTCCATGACGCATCACGCCGCGAGCAAGTACTGCGAATGGCTGAGCGCGCGCACGGGTCATTTCTATCGCCTGCCGACGGAGGCCGAGTGGGAATACGCCTGCCGCGCCGGGACGACCACCGCCTATTCCTTCGGGGACGATGCGTCGGTGATCGGTGACTACGCCTGGTGGGGCAAGAACAGCGATTGGAAGTACCAGAAGGTCGGCAAGAAGAAGCCGAACCCCTGGGGACTCCATGACATGCATGGCAACGTGCTGGAATGGACGCTCGACCAGTATGACGCCGACTGGTTCAAGAAGAACGCTGGCCAGGTGCTGGAAGATCCGTGGAACCCCTCGACCACCCCGTATCCGCATGCGGCACGCGGGGGTTCGTGGGATGACGAGGATCCCGCCAAGTTGCGCAGCGCCGCGCGCCGCGCCTCTGACAAGAGCTGGAAGATCCAGGACCCGCAGCTGCCCAAGAGCATCTGGTACCACACCGATGCCCAGTTCCTGGGCTTCCGCGTGGTGCGCCCGCTGAAGGTCGCCGAGCCGGAGCAGCTGAAGAAGTACTGGAACAACGGCGTCGAGCGCGACTAACGCGAACCGCGACGCGTGAAGTTCGAGCTTCAGTCCCCTTACAGCCCGGCCGGAGATCAGCCTGCGGCGATCGCGGCACTCCAGGCCGGGCTGGACGAGGACCGGAAGCATCAGGTCCTCCTCGGTGTCACCGGGTCGGGGAAGACGTTCACCATGGCGAACGTCATCCAGCACGCGCAGCGTCCGACCCTGATCATCTCCCACAACAAGACCCTGGCCGCGCAGCTCTACGCCGAGTTCAAGGCGTTCTTCCCGCGCAACGCGGTGGAGTACTTCGTCAGTTACTTCGATTACTACCAGCCCGAGGCGTACATCCCGCGCACCGACACCTTCATCGAGAAGGATTCGAGCGTGAACGACAACATCGAGCGCCTGCGGCTCTCGACCATGAGTTCGCTGATGTCGCGGCGGGATGTGATCGTGGTGGCCAGCGTGTCCTGCATCTACGGCATCGGTTCGAAGGAGGATTACCAGGCGCTGCTGCTGCCCTTGCGGGGCGGACTCGAACTGTCGCGCGAGACGGTGCTCAGCCGCCTGGTGGACATGCAATACTCGCGCAACGACATCGCCTTCGAACGCGGTGATTTCCGCGTGCGTGGCGACACGGTGGAAATGCGTCCCGCCGCCTCCGAGGAAGGCGTGCGCATCGAGTTCTTCGGGGATCAGATCGATCGCCTGACGCGGTTCGATCCCCTGACCGGGGAGACGCTCGAAGTGCTCGAGTCCGTCACCCTCTTTCCCTGCAAGCAGTTCGTCACCCCCCAGGAGAAGCTCAAGCGGGCCCTGCTTTCCATTCGTGAGGAGTTGGGACAACGCATCGCCACCTTCGAGAGGGAGGGGCGCCTGCTCGAGGCGCAGCGCATCAAGATGCGCACCGAATACGACCTCGAGCAGTTGGAGGAGCTGGGATTCTGCTCCGGCATCGAGAACTACTCCCGCCACATCGCCGGGCGCCCCCCCGGATCGCGGCCTTACTGCATCATTGATTTCTTCCCCTCGGACTTCCTCCTCGTGATCGACGAATCGCACGCCACCGTGCCGCAGATCGGCGGGATGTACGCGGGCGACATGGCGCGGAAGAAGG
>JADLFD010000836.1 GCA_020845805.1 Verrucomicrobiales bacterium
AAAGAACAGTTGCACAGTTCTTGAAATGATGTAACACTAGGGGCGTGCCTGCTCCCCCTTCTCCAGCTTGCACGCCCCTCGATCACTCCCAACGCCCCGCCCCTACCCCCTCCGTCAACCCCAACGCCCTCGACCGCGCCGCGCGCCTCTTCCGCGCCATCGGCGACGTCCCCAGGCTCCGCCTCCTCGCCCGCCTCGCTCACGGCGAAATGTGCGTCACCGAGCTCGCCGAAGCCGAGCGCGAGGGCCTCTCCACCATCTCCCAACGGCTGCGCATTCTCCGCGGCGAAAACATCGTCCTGCGGCGCCGCCGGGGCAAGCACATCAATTACAGCCTCGCCGACCAGCACGTGATGGACTTGGTATTCAACGCCCTGGCCCACGCCAGCGAGATCCCGGCGGCCGGCGCACACCACACTACTTTGGAGGAAAAGGACTCATGAGCGATCACAAGATCCATGAAGCGCACAGCCACGTCCACGGCGACGGCTGCGGCCATACGGCCATCCTGCACGACGGCCACAAGGACTACCTGCACGACGGCCACCTGCATCACATGCACGGCGACCACATCGACGAACACGCCATCCCGGTCTCCGGAGCCAACCCCGACGCCTGCACTCCCACCCACAGTTGCGGAGCCCACGACCCCGCCCACCAGCACGGCGACGGCTGCGGCCACGAGGCCGTCCCGCACGGCGATCATGTCGACTACCTCGTCGACGGCCACCTGCACCACCCCTGCGGGAGCCACTGCGACGACCACGGAGCCGTCAAGCTCGCCTGACCACGGAGCGCGGCCGCGGCAACCCCTTCGGCTCACCTGTCCGCCGAACCGTTTCCCCGGCAATCGGCGGGAATCTGCGGGGAAACAAGAACGCATTGGCTCTGGAATTCGATATACTTCTCCACACACAGTGTGTGGTAAGCGCGACAGATTGGATTCTCAGAATGTCTACTCCAAGCAAACAGCGTGAAGACGAGTGGTTTCCGGAGGCTCCGGAATACTCGACCCTCCTGGAGTGGCGTGAGCCGGCCGAAGAGGAATTGGGCGCCACGCCGGCCGCACAATACCTCCGCGTGGCCTTCTGGCCGTTCCTCGCGCATAACGCCACCGTGGATCTCACGTCCAACGCGGTGCTGCGATGTGAACCCGCCAGGCCCTACGGCGTGCTCGTCGAAGGGATGGCGTCGGTAACAAGCCAGGACTCCGCCAAATGCCAGTCTGTTGAGGTGCACTACTCCTTTGCCGTCCTTCTTTCGGAAGACCTCCAGGGTAATCGGCCCCTCGACGCGGCCCCCACCATCGTGGCGGTCTGGCCCAAAGGCGGCGGTCAGACGCCCAGCCAGGTGGTGCGCTCCTGGAACGAAAAGGGGGAGCTCGAACTCAGATTCCCGGTCGCCGGCGTCAAGGCCGGAGGGGACCGCACATGGCAGCAGCAGTATGAACTGCTGGAACCTCGCGACCTGAATTCCATCGATCCCCCCGCCTCACCCAGGCGCGTCCGCTGGATTTGCCGCGGCACGTCAACCCAGCCCTCGGTGGAAGGGACCTTCCACGCCGGCGTTTGGATCGCCCACGACGTGCCGTGCTACGCCAGAGTAACAGCGGAAGTCGAGGCCACGGGAGGATCGCGCCGACTGGGTTGGTACCGGAGAACGAAGGTGGCCGCGCGCCCCACGCAGCGCGCCTTTGGACTTCAAACCGCGAGCTAGGGGGCGCAGGCGATGATCGACTTCCCCGGCCTGCCGGCGGCAATCGCCGCCGCCGGTCCGGAAGGACTGTCCCTCGTCAGCCTCATCAAGTCCCCGACATCCAGAGCGGCGGTTGGAATCCTTGCTGAGCGGTCCGCCCTCGGTTTCTCGGAGCTGGAATCGGCCGGGACCCTGGAAATGTACCGCTGCGAGGACCGCGGGGCCACGCTCCCAAAGGTGCCGTCCCCCTTCGCCCTCTTCTGTGTGGACACGCAGCGGTTGACCTCCGAAGCGGAGGCCCAGGGCCTGTGCGAGAACCTGATGGCCCTCCTGAGACACCATGACCTGCACACGCGGCCGGCAATTGCGTTGCTCAACGGCGACGGAAGGTTGCTCACCTCGATTCTCCCCCTTCTGAGCACGTCCTTCCTGCCCCTCACACCAGCCGAGTTGGTGGGCGTCCTGTTGGCGCACCCGCCCCGGGATGCCCTGTACCGAAAGCTTCGCGTGAGGACGCCCATCAGCCTGCTGAACCCCTACGTCTACCGCGGGCCCATCGGCCGGGGCCTCTTCTTCGGCAGGCACGATCAACTGAAGAAACTCTCGCAGTTGCAGACAAGTTATGCGCTGATTGGGCCGCGGGCCATTGGCAAGACAAGCCTGATGAACCTCGCGTTTGAAAGCCTTTTGCGGGACGGTTGTCTGGCGATCCGCGTAGTCTACAGCGAGTCGATGGGCGATTACGACCTCTCCTATCAGATCCTGGACGCATTCATCCGGGAGCACGGAGCGGACAACAAACTGCTCACCAAAGTCTCGCCGCAGAGGGTGCAGCGCCTGATTCAGGACTACGTGATGCGCAGCAGTCCCAGGAAGGTCGCTGTTTTGATCGATGAGGCTGACCTCCTCGCCGACCGGTGTCCTCAGTTGGCCGGCGTGTTCCGCCAAAGCCACAACAGCGGTTGGGCCAAGTTCGTCTTCGTGGGGTTCCGAAAGCTCAGAAAGGCGGTCAACGATCAAACTAAGCTGAGCCTCACCAATTTCCTGACTGAACTTCCCCTTTCCGGCTTGAGCCTCGAAGAGTGCGGGGCGCTGGTGGTGGAGCCCATGTTGAGCCTCGGCATCCAGTTTGAGAACCTCGAAGACGTCGTCCGCACCATCCATCACGAAAGCGGCGGCTCGCCTAGCAGGATCCAGTTGCTGTGCCACTTCATCGTCGAGCGTCTGAGCGGGCAGAGACACCGTCTGGTAGGACGCCAACAGGCCCTCCAAGCGATCCATGACCCGGAGGTTAGGAAATTCCTGAACGAGTGGTTCTTTGAAAGTACGGTGCCCCTGTCACGCTGGCTCGCCGCGCTCGCCACCCTCCGCCTGCCTTGCCCCGAGGAGCGGTTAGTCGACTACGCGGTGGATAACTTCTACGAATTCACGGGATGGGAAGTGAAGAGCGACATTCAGGACCTGGTGACGGCCAACATACTCGACTATCAAGCCGATGGAAACCTGGATTTCACGTTCCCCGCAATGAAGGAGATCGCGCGTCCATCCGGTTCGTCCGCGGAGACAATGGCCGAGCTTCGGCGGATGGCGCGGGAGAGCAGGCAGAAGAAGGTGTGACATGCGAACACAAACCACGAACTCCTG
>JADLFD010000837.1 GCA_020845805.1 Verrucomicrobiales bacterium
AAATGAGCGTCACCGACCTTGAACTCCTGCGTCGCTACGCGGCGGATGGATGCGAGGAGGCCTTCGCCGAGTTGGTCCGAAGACATCTGGATCTGGTCTTCGGAGTTGCCCTGCGCGTCCTGCGCCATCGGCAGTGGGCTGAGGAAGTTGCGCAGTCCGTCTTCCTTGACCTCGCCCGTCAGGCGCGGGGACTCGCAGCCACGACCGTCCTCCCGGCTTGGTTGCACGAGGTCGCGCGGCGGACAGCGATCGACCTGTTGCGACGAGAGCAGCGACGGATGACCCGAGAAAGGACTGCGATGGAACAATCGTCGACCGAACCGCACACGGCCGGGACGGAACTGGAACCGATCCTGGACGACGGACTCGCCGCCCTGGGCGATCGGGATCGCACCCTGCTGGTCCTGCGCTATCTGCAGGGCAGGTCGATCCGGGACGTCGGAGGCGTTCTTGGTATCAACGAGGACGCCGCCCAGAAGGGCATCTCGCGCGCGGTGGATCGGTTGCGGGCGATCCTGGTGAGGAAAGGGGTGGGTGTGGGCGCGGCCGGGCTCGCCGCCGCCATGTCGGTCAGCACCGGGAGCGGAGCCCCGCCGGCCCTGGCTCAGGCCATTGCCGTCCAGGCCACGGCGATCGCGGCTGAATCCGCCGTTGGCGCAGGATGGCTTTCGGTGGTCGCGGTGAACGCGCCTGGGAAGGCTGTCTTGGCCGCCGCGCTCGCCGTGGCAGTCTTGACGGCGTCCTACCAGACCTTCCGAGCGAGCCAACTGGGCCGGCTGGTACGGCAGATCGAGGAATCCGAGGCCCGAGCGGTTCGTGGTTCCCACGAGGCGAAGGCACTCGCGGAAGGCTTGCAGCAGGAGATCCTCGGCTTGAGAGCTCGGAATGGGGACTGGGAGCGGGACCGTCTCGACTTGTTGCGTCTGAGGAACGAGGTCGGCGAACTGCGGGCGAAAGCTCGGGCACGACCGGCTCCTTCCATGGTGGCGAGCGGCTCCTTGGACCCCGCGGAGGCGGCGCTCAAGTCCTGGGCTGAACGTGTGAAGCATTACAAAGCGCTCGCCGGCAGGATGCCGGACAAGGCGATTCCGGAGCTGAAACTCCTCACAGAAGAGGACTGGATTGAACTGACCAAGGAACCGCTCGGTCATTCCCCGAATGAGTTGGACCTCGAGGATCCAAAGGTGGCTCGGTTGGCTTTGTCCGCAGCCCGTGCCAAGGCGAAGGACCGGTTGAAATGGGTGTTCAGCAGGGCACTGCGCGGGTACGCCGACGCCCACGACGGGCGACTTCCCGGGGAAGTCGCTGAGTTGCAGCCCTACCTGATGCACACGCACGTCGTGGGGCCCGCGCGATCCGTTGAAATCGCCGCCGGCAGCGTGGGGGAGGAAATCCTGAGTCGGTACCGAATGATGGCGACGGGAAACCTGGCGGACCAACCGGCGGAGCAGGCGGTGCTGACCGAGGTCGCCCCGGTCGACACCGAGTTCGATACCTGTCTCCGGGTGGGCAACTATTGGGTGGCAGTGGGCGGGCTTCAGGATTTCCCGGCTCCCTGATCCCCAGGCCGAGCCATGGCACCTGGTCGATGTGCTTGGAGTCGCAAGGGTGTCCTGGGTTTTGGCTCCGCGGAACATTTCTTCAGCAGTGTGGCCCCAGGTCGCTTGACCGCCGACGGGTGCTCCCTTCTTTTCGGGTCGGCATGAAAGTTGACGCACAGGCTCTCCCGACACTCGCGATCCGCTGCCTGGCCCTCCTGGGGCTCGGTGCCGGTCTCGCCACCGCTCAGACGCCCATCGACACGTTCGAGTACGCCACGGACGATGAGGCACTGGCCCTCTGGACCCCATCTGCCAATGCGTTGGTGTCCACCACGAACTCGGTCTCGTCCGCTTCCACGGGGCAGCACTCGCTACGCTTGGAGTTCCATTTCCCCTCCGGGGCCTGGGCCACGGAATCCGTGCGTGGTGCGGATCTCGCGGAACTCCTGGTCATCGCCCCCGAGCAGTATCTGACGTTTCGCGTCCATGGCGACGCCGCGTTCGCGGCCGCGGACTTTCGCACGCTCTACCTTTACGCTTACGACGACGCGGGAAACTTCGGTCGCTGGGGCGCGCCCACTCCCAACAAAGCCGGCTGGCAGGTGCGCAACCATCTGGCGAGCGGGATGGAGAAGCCCTGGGATTCCCCTGGCTTGCCGGACCTGAGCCGCATTGTCCGCTTCGCCTTCTTCCAATACGGCAGCGAGGCGGCCATCCCGGAGTACACGGCAGTCGTCCTGCTCGATGACCTTCAGGTGCGCGAGACGCCGCTCGAGGATCTGCCGGCCACGGGCAGTCCGATCCTCGCGGATTTCGAGTACGCCTCGCCAGACCTGCTGACGGCCGTCTGGACGCCCTCCGCCAATGCGGTGGTGTCCCTGTCGGAGGACGTGGCGCCGAAGGCGAGCGGGCGCACGTCCATGCGCATCGACTTCCAGTTCCCTTCCTCGGCCTGGGCCACGGAGACAGTGAGCGGACCTTCATTGCCGGTGCCGAGCGCGATGAGTCCCACCCAGTACCTGACCTTCCGCGTGAAGGGGGATCCGGCGTTCACGGGCTCCGATTTCCGTCAGCTCTTCCTCTACGTGTACGATGACTCCGGCAATTTTGGGCGGTGGGGCGAACCCATCCCGCTGACCAGCGCGTGGCAGATTCGGAATCACGCTGCCGGCACGATCGAGAAGCCGTGGGATTCGCCCGCGCTTCCCAACCTGGCGCGCATCGCCAAAATCGCCTTCTTCCAATACGGCAGCGAAACCGCCATTCCCGCCTTTGCCGCCAGCGTCCTCGTCGACGAGGTGGTGATCCGGGATGAACCGTTGGTGGAAGGCGAACTTCCACCCGACACGGTGATCAATGCGTTCGAGTATGCCTCCGCAGAAGCGCTGACCGCGGATTGGGTCGGTGGGAGCGGCAACGTCGTGGTCTCGACCAGCGACACCGTGGCGGCTGCGTCGGCAGGGCGGACGGCCATGAGCATCCAGTTCAACTTCGTGTCGTCGGCCTGGACCACGGAGTCTGTGAAAGGGCCGGTGCTGACCAATCCGGTGGCGGTGGCGCGCACCCAGTACCTCAGCTTCCGGCTGAAGGGGGATCCCGCCTTTGCCGCCGCGGACTTCCGCAACCTCTACCTGTATGCCTATGACAACGAAGGGAACTTCGGCCGGTGGGGCAGTGCGGTGCCCGATACGGAAGATTGGCAGATCGTGAATTATACGGCGGGTACGATTGAGAAACCGTGGGATTCGCCGAGCTTGCCCAACCTCGAACGCCTCGTTCGATTCGCGTTCTTCCAATATGGAAGTGAGGCGGCGATTGATCCTTACACCGCGACCATCCAGGTGGATGACCTGGCCATCCGGTCGACGCCATTGACCGACGGTCCAGCGGAGTCACCGACTCTGGCCATCCAGCGGGCCGCGGCGAACGCCCTCACGATCTCGTTGAGCCGGTTGGTGGTTGGGCGCACTTACCTGCTGCGTTCCTCGGCTGACCTCGTCTCGTGGACCACCACCGCGGAGCTCACGGCGGACGCCGCCACAGCGGCGTGGACGGTTTCCGCACCGCAAGGCAATGCCTTCTACGTGTTGCGCGAGAAATAAGCACCCCGCTTCGGTGGGCGTCGACTGGAGGATCTGGGAGCGATCCACAGAGGGCGCCGAGGGACACAGAGAAACGGGGAGTCAGACGATTCAGTGTCTGTGGACCTCTGGGAAATCTGTGGATGTTGGGGGTGGATGGACTGATACCGATCGGGGACGGGGGCGGACGACGCCGGTCGGTAGGGCCATGTCACGACCGTACCCACAGAAGAACGCCGTCCACGTGTTGCGCGAGAAATAAGCACCCCGCTTCTGGGACGGCAGGTCCGCCTCTGAGGCGGGTTGTGGCACCGGTTGAAAGAACCAGGTGGCGTATTCG
>JADLFD010000838.1 GCA_020845805.1 Verrucomicrobiales bacterium
ATTCCTCCTTCGATCGGCTACTCCGAGATTGAGACGCGGGCTGCTGGCCAGCCAACCCGGAGCCCATTCGCCACGGCCAGAAGTTCACTCACCTCATGGACAAGGACCGCAACGGCGACGCTGAGGAAGCCGCCGACCGCCAAGGGAATCAGGACCGCGAGCAGCAAGAGGGAGAAGGCAATGTTCTCCGTGCTGATCCGCCTCACTTTGGCTCCCAGCCGTAGCGCCTCACCCACCTTCGAGAGATCATCGGCCATCAGGGCCACATCGGCGGCTTCGATGGCGGCATCGGTCCCCGCAGCCCCCATTGCCACCCCGCAGGTGGCGGCGGCTAAGGCCGGCGCATCATTGATCCCGTCCCCCACCATCACCACAGCGCCATAGCGGGCTTCCAGGTCGTGCACCGCTCGGACTTTGTCTTCCGGCTTGAGATCCGCCAGGTAGGAGTCGATTCCCAACGCCTGGGCGACGCTCCGCGCCGTTCGTGCATTGTCCCCTGTCAGCATGACGACGCGGACGCCCATGGTATGCAGGCCAGCGATGACCTCGCGCGCGCCCTCACGGATACGGTCCTGCAGCGCGAGCAGGCCTCGCAGAGTCTGTTGATTGCCCACCAGCACCACGGTCTTTCCATCTGCCTGAAGCGCCCGCACATGGTCCTCGATCGTCGTCAAATCAATGCCGAACTGTTGGAACAGATCGGGACTTCCCACGTACCAGCTCTGGTCTCCCACGACCGCGGTCGCTCCCGCACCCGTAAGCCCTTGAAACGCTCGCGCCTCAACCAGAACGGTCTTGGAAATCCGCGCTCGGTCAACAATGGCCTTCGCTAGTGGGTGCTCCGAGCCATATTCGATACCGGCAGCCAAGGCGAGCAGGTCGTCTTCCGACCCGGTGAACGGGGCGAGATCCGTCACCTCTGGTTTCCCGGAGGTGAGCGTCCCGGTCTTGTCGAACGCGACGGCGCAAATCCGGCCGAGATGTTCTAGGTGGACGCCCCCCTTTATGAGGATGCCATGCTTGCCCGCCCAGCCGATCGCGGCGGCGGTCGCCACCGGCGTGGACATCACCAGCGCGCACGGGGCCGCTGCGACAAGCAGGACCACGGCTCGCATTGCCCAGTCGGACGGCGGCAAGTCCAAGAGAAATGGCACCACGAGAAAACCAAGCGCCACCAGTAGGACCGTTGGGCTATAGCGCCGCCCAAACCGTTCGATCCATTGCTGGGCCTCGCCCTTTCGTTCCTGTGCGGCCTCGACCAAGTGAATGATCTTGGCGAGCGTATTGTCCTGAAACGTTGCAGTCGCTTCGACTTCTAAGAGGCCCTGTCGGTTGAGCGAACCGGCAAAGACTTTAAGCCCAGGCCCTTTGTCCACCGGAATCGACTCTCCCGTTATTGCGGATTCATCGAGGCTCGAGGTTCCTGATCGGATGATTCCATCGGTGGGGAGCGTCTCGCCGGGGCGAATGAGAAAGTGCTCGCCCACCTGCAGCTGTTCAGCCGGGATGTTCAGCTCCTCCCCGTTGCGCAGAACGTGGGCTTCCTTCGGCGCAAGATCCAGTAAAGCCCGAATCGCCGACCGCGTCCGCGCATACGTGTACTCCTCCAAGCCTTCAGCGGACCCATACAGGAACACGAGGAAGGCGGCTTCATCCCACAGCCCCAGGATGCCGGACCCGACGGTGGCCGCCAGCATGAGGAAGTCGATCCCGATGACCCGCTCGTGGATCAGCGCCTCCAGGGCTTCCCAGCCCCAGTGGTAGCCGCCCAGCGGAATCGCTACAAAATAGAACAGGGCCTCGGTCTGCTCAGAGACCAGACCCAGATGAGCCAGCGCAAATCCCGCGCCCGCCAGCAGGCCGGCCATCAGCGCATTGCGCAGGACCGGGTATTGCCACCATGGGCCTGCAAAGCCTCGGTCGTGGTCTTTATCCATCACCTTCTTCTGGGCCTCCATCAGGGTTGAACTGCTATCACGAGCGTGCCACTCGCAGAGCCGTGATTCGACTTCTGTCCCTTTCGGATTTTTAAAGAAGATCCTTGCGCTTCTCTTCGAATTCCTCTTTGCTGATCTCCCCACGGGCATAGCGTTTTTTCAGAATTTCCAAAGCTGATTCCGGTTCTCGTGATGCTGAGCCAAGTCGTCCTTGTTCTAACCATGACTTTAGCCACAGTAAGAGTGCGACTATCCCCACTGCCAAAAAAGCAACCATGAGCACATAACCAACCAAACCCCAAAGTCCCATCATCGGTTCGTGCATGCTGGTCTCCTGTAGCTTTTCAACCAACGCCTCATTGTGGCGCCTGTTCGGATTCCGGTTCTGGCCCACAGGGCTTCAGCCGGAGCGACCGGCCCGCTGCATCCGCAATGTCTCGGATGGCGCGTTCCAGATTGACCCCGAGTTGGACCTCTTTCCGCCGTCGCTCTTCAGGAGGGAAGACGGCAAGCGTTTTCCCGGGAATCAGGACCATGACCGTCTGCGTATCCCAAAGCGGTCCGCCGCAGCGCCCTGTTTGCACGGCCTCGACCTGGACCCGCACGGGTCGAAGTCCCCAACCAAAAGCATATGCCCCGCCCCACCAAAAGGGCAGATCTGTGGACAGATCGAGCGCCATGAAGCCGCCCACGATGGCCGGGTTCCAGCCTGAGGCGAACCCGACGGTCATGAGATGAGCGGTCGCCGTCATGGCCCAACCTCCCACCCAGTACTGCCAGCGCACGGCCCCATAATCCGGGATGCGTCCCGTGATAATAATATCGGCCCCGCTCTCGTCGGCCAGGGCACGGAGTTGCGCGTCACTGAGTGGTTCCCGCCGAACACCAAGATTGCCGGCCAGACGCCTGGTCTCGCTGAATGGCATGACCTGGAATCCCGGTTGCGCCGCCAACTGTTCCGTCAACAGCCGCTGCACTCTGAGTTCTACCTCCTCGATAAGCTGAGTCCGGATGACCGGTTCGATCTCTGGAGACGGTGTCTCCTCGAACGTCTGCATTTGTGTACTCTTTGTGATGGGTGCCTCCAGCGCCATCTGCGCCACCACAATCTTCAGCGGGGGCTCTGGCGGCGGCAGCGTCTTGGACCACCAGCCAGCGCATCCGCCGCTTAGGCAGAGAAGGATCAGGGTAAACGCGGGGAGGAGGCGGCGCCTAGCGCACACGCTCTTAGTGGCTCCGGACGCCGCGCCCCTCATTTTGTTCGCTTCGGCCGTCATCGTTTCTTTCCCTTGCGCCGTCCGATTTCATGAATAGACTGGGGCCTACGGCCCACAGCGCTGAAAGATCTCTTCACAATGCTCATGCGTGGCCGTTGATTCCGGCATCATCTGGTACTGCACCTGGGTGACCCGATCGTTCTCCACCTTCACGATGGCCGTACAGGCGTGCCGCACGCCTTCCGGGCGGCTACTCTTGTTTCCAGGGAAAGACTGTTCGAGCAATCCGCCCTCCTTGTAGTAGCTCAAGACTCTCAGGCTATCCTGGGACGAGACCGCCTGTGGTGCCCCAGCGCAGGCCAGGACCTCCGCTTCGGATTTGCCGAGGAGCGCTTGCTTGGCAGTGACGTGGCGAGAGGAAGGTGTCTCGCCGCAGCCGCTGAGCATGGCAGGAGAGAGAATCGCCAGCATCACGATCAAGAGCCAGCAACGATCGTCACGACAAGTGCGCATCATGTTGTCACCTCTCTGTCAGAAGCCGTGGTAAGTACGGCTTCCTCCGAGGCGCGCCGTCGCGCCATTCGTTGCTCGACCCACCGATAGAGCACGGGAAGCACGACTAAGGTTAAGGCGGTCGATGAAAACAACCCCCCGATCACCACTGTTGCGAGTGGCCGTTGGATTTCGGAACCGGGTCCGGTGGCCAGCAGCAGAGGAAGGAGCGCCATCATCGCAACAACTGCCGTCATCAGAACCGGACGCAATCGGAGAACCATCCCGGTCAGCACTGCTTCATCCAATGCCATGCCCTGTTCCCGCAGTTGGTTGATGTAGGCGATCTTCACGACCCCATTGAGTACCGCCACGCCGAACAAGGCAATAAAGCCGACGGAGGCCGGAACCGAGAGATATAGCCCGCCCAGCATCAGCGCCAGCAGGCCGCCGACCATCGCAAACGGAATCGCGAGGAGAATGAGCGCGGCCTGCCTCAAATTCCCGAACGTGAAAAAGAGCAGCAGAAAGATCAGTCCAATGACCAGTGGAACGACCACGGCCAGCCGTGCCATCGCCTGCTGTTGGTTTTCGAATTGGCCACCCCAGGTCACATAATAGCCCGGCGGGAGCTGCACCAGACGACCCACTGCTGCTTGGGCCTCTTCCACCGCGCCGACCAGGTCGCGTCCGACCACATTGGCTTCGATCACAATCCGGCGGCTCGCATGCTCACGGCTGATCTGGGCCGGCCCGTCCACAATCCGAATCTCGGCCAGATCCCGGAGCGGAATCCGGGAGCCGTCCGGGGCCGTCA
>JADLFD010000839.1 GCA_020845805.1 Verrucomicrobiales bacterium
CCGACTACGACGGATCGGGGACAGTGACGGACCGTTCCAATTTCTCCGGGATGACGTTTGGGTTTTCGGCGACGCATTTGATGAACAAATACGTCACGCATTCCGCGGGCGTTTCGCGATCTGTGGACACGGGGTTTGGTTCGAATTTCACGGACGACTTTTCGATTCGGTACAATATCAATGCCCTGTTGGGGCCACGACTGACTTCGAGTGGCGGGTTCCAGGTGCACTTCGCCGAGCAGTCTGGATCGTCGGGTGAGGATGCGACCGTATATCGCTTCACCCTGGGAGCGGGCTACCAGGTGTTACGGCGTGCGAATCTGGGTTTGACGTATTCGCATGGAATGCGGGCGGCGGAGCGGGCTGCGCGGGAATACTCGGAAAACCGCGTGACGCTCACCGCCAGCTACCAATTCTGAGGGGATATGTGGGCACGGACGGGCGGCGAACTCGGATCAGACACAGAAGAGGAGACATGAGCATGGACATGGTCAACCGTTCGAGCATGGGGGCGGGGAGGGTGTTGGTTATCGGGTTGCTGTGGGCCTGGGCCGCGTTGGGGGCGGGGTCCGCGGAACCCGTGGCCATCCCTGAGTCAGCGACCAAATACCAGCTTCGCACGGGGGACCGTGTGCAGTACCGGGTGGCGGAGGATCCCGTCCGTGCGTCGGCGCCCCTGGTGGTGGCGGTGAACAGCGTGGGGGAGGCGAGTTTCCCGGTAAGCCGGGATTCGGATATCCGGATCACCCTCAATGTGCGCGGGAAGAGCTTGAGTGAGGTGAGGGGGGAGTTGTCGGAGCGCCTGCTGGCGGACTATTACCACAAGGCGACCGTGGAACTCGCCTTGGCGGAGAAGCTTTTGACCCCCGGGAAGATTCAATTCTTTGGGGAGCTGAAGGGGACCATTCCCGTGCTCCCGGACTCGCCTCAGTTGATGTTGAGTGACGCCATCCTGCAGATGGGGTCCTCGGATTTTGCCGATCTGCGGCGGATCAAAATCCACCGTCTGGATCCGGATACGCAGCAGACCAAAGAGATTGTGGTGGATGTGCGTTCCATCCTGAAGGACGGGACGCGCGAGAAGGATGTGGCATTGCAGGATGGGGACCGGGTGGAAGTGCCGCAGAAGTGGATCAATTGAGGGTTCGGGATGGGGATGGGGATTGAACCGACTGACCGCCGAGCCAAGGACGTTTTAATATATGGCCAAGACCGCTTCCTATCCGTCGCGCCGGTACCCGGGATCCCGGGCGCCGGTGGTGGACCGCGTGAATCTGGTGGCGCTGCTGCGTCGGTCGCTGCGCATGTTTCGGAGTCGCTGGTGGATCGCATTGGTGACGCTCCTGCTCGGGACGGGGCTGGCCATTTATAAAGCGACACGGACTCCCGACACCTTCCGGGCGAGTTCGCGGCTGGGGATTGCTCCGCGGATTGCCTTTTCGCAGCGCTCGGGCGATCGCGCGGTGGTGTTGGAGGAGAAGAACAATTTCGCGGAGGACCAGCTCGAGTACATGGGAGGGAGCCAGGTGCTGGGCAAGGTGGAGGAGAAGATGCAGGACTACCGGACGGAGTCCGGGGGGCCTGCGCCGACGCGCAAGTTGTCGGTACGACAGGGACAGGGCTCGACGTTCATCATGAGCGTGGAGAGCAACGACCTGGAGTTCGCGCGTCGGTTTTCGCGCACCTGGGCGCAGGAATTTCTCACGTTCAAGGAGGAGTTGCGCAGCGCCGTGGCACGGCGCGGCATGGACAAGACGCGCGCGGATCTGAGCCGCCAGGAGGAGCGTGTGCTCGAGGCGCAGCAGCGGATGGATGCGTTTCTGCGCGAACACCAGATCGCCACGAGCCAGGATACGGGAAACGCGGCGCAGGAATTGCTCGTGAATCTGCAGCGCCGACAGCAGTTGGTATATCTCGAGCGGCAGAAGCTGGAGATGCGGTCGGCGGAGGAGTTGGCGGATGAGCGCACGGCGGTTTTGGAAGCGGCGGGCGCGGTGGCGGCAGCGGCGGCGGCTCCGGTGGCGGCTCCGGCCCTGACCTCGGGAACCGCGGATCAGGCGGGCCCGGCTGACACCTCAGATCCCCTGGAGAAGTTTCTGGGGAAATCCTCCTACCGGGAGTTGAAGCTTCGGTTTCGCACTTTGGAGGCGGAGCAACGGCGGCAGGCCGAGCTCCTCAAGCCGCTGCATCCTTACATGGTTCGTCTGGAGGAGAACCGGGTGGAGACGGAACGGCAGATCCGCGAGCAGTTGGCCATCATCGAGGAGATGCGCATGGCGCGGATCGCTTCGCTGAAGCAGGAGGAGGCCGTGCTTGACCGGCAGATCGAGCAGAAGCGTGCCGACGTGGAGCGGTTGCGGGATGTGAGTCGGCAGTACGCCAAGCTCACGGAGGAGTATACGTCGGAGAAGAACCTGCTGAACCAATTCAGTCGGGAACTGCAGGCCCTTTCCCAGATTCAGGCTTCGGACGAGGTCATCACGATCCTGGAGGAAGGGGCTGGCTCGGACGCGCCGGTGGCGCCCAACCGGGTGCGCATGGTGGTGGTCGGAGTGGCCCTTGGTTTGATGTCGGGCCTGGGGCTCATCTTCCTGCTACACCGTTTGGATGACCGCATCGATTCCGCCGAGGACCTGGAGAAATCGCTGGGGGAGCCCATTCTGGGTCAGATCCCGCTGGTGAGCCGGCGCGATCTGAAGCACAAGTCGTTCGTCTCGGTGGACGAGTTATCGGAGACGAGCATTTTCGTGGAGGCCTTTCGCGGGGTGCGGTCGTCGATCATGTTCGGGGATTTGGGGGGGCCGAAGCAGGTGCTGATGGCGACCAGTTCGGTGCCTGGGGATGGCAAGTCCACCTTCACCGTGAGTTTCGCGATCACCCTGGCCAAAGCGGGAAACCGCGTGCTGCTGGTTGACTGCGATCTCCGTCGCGGTTCCACGTCCGAGGCGTTTGGCTTGCCGACGGAACCGGGGTTTTCGGATGTCCTGCGGGGCATGGAGAGCTGGCGGGACGTCCTGAATGCCACCCGGCATCGCACCCTGGTGGTCATTACCTCGGGGGCTCCCGTGTCCAATCCGGGGGAACTGCTGTTGTCCAAGACCGTGCCGCGGTTTGTGGAGGAGGCGCGCCGCGAATTCGACTACGTGATTTTTGATTCGCCGCCGGTGATTGGGATGGACGATGCGCCGACCCTGGCGACGCATTGTGACGGCGTGGTGTTCGTGTATCGCGTGGGGGTGACGTCGTTGAAACTGGCCAAGCTGGCGGTCAACACGCTGCGCCAGCGCGGGGGTCGCACGCTGGGACTCATCTTGAACGGGGTCTCGATCGCCAACCCTGATTATTACTACACCGCGTACTACTACACCTCGTACACGCACGGGCGCGGGCCCAAGGCGAAGGACCCTGCCGGGAACGCGATTGCGCGGCGGCCGGAGGGGGCGC
>JADLFD010000840.1 GCA_020845805.1 Verrucomicrobiales bacterium
CGCCGCCACACGCTTGTGAGTACGGTCATAGAGATGCTCCCACCGGGAGCTGAAGTGTTGGGGAAACATCTCCTGCAGCCACTCCAGCTTCACCGCCGTGCACTGAGACAACAGTGTCAGCGTCCCAGCCCGGCCGCTCACTTCGCGCAGCGAAGCGGCCACCAGCAGCCTGGCCTCCTGCACGACACTTTCGCGCACCAATGTTCCCGTCCGGCCTTCCGTCAGCTCGCACTCCCACGACTCCGAATTCCTCCGAACGGCGAGTTGGTCAATGAACCCCGCCACCAGACAGCGCTCCAGGGCGTCCGGTTGCGGTTCACCACTCATGGCGGAACGTACGGAACCCAGCCCCTCCCGACCCGCCAACTGCAGGATCTGACGATAGGTGTCCTCCACCTGTCGCGCGGTCTGCCCATGAATGGCGTTCCGACGGCATGCCTCCACCGAAAAGCCATGGTCCCTGGCAAACTCATGCGCGCGCATCAACGTGTGGAAGTCGCTCGTGCCCCCGTCCTCGAACGCATCCCGTCGTTCCTGAAGCTGCGCCTCGTCCCGACCCACACGCACCAGCAGATCGCGACCGCTCACCAATGCCGCGCAC
The DNA here is from genome assembly GCA_020845805.1 of Verrucomicrobiales bacterium. Classification (GTDB taxonomy): domain Bacteria; phylum Verrucomicrobiota; class Verrucomicrobiia; order Limisphaerales; family CAIMTB01; genus CAIMTB01. The sequence goes on from JADLFD010000840.1 coordinate 602, forward strand.
AAGGCGGCTTCAGGAACGCAGCCACGCTGGCCCGCCTCCACCAGCATCCGGCCAAACCGCGGGTGCATGGGCAGCCGCAACATCCGACGTCCGATCCCCGTCAACTCCCCGTGCCCGGCCTCCCCGGTGGCCAGAGCCCCCAAGGTGATCAACAGCCGTTCCGCCCGTTCCACCGCCTCGCGCTCCGGCTGGTCCAGCCAGTCGAACTCCACCGCGCGCTGCACCCCCAGGGAATGGAGGAGGAGGACCACCTCCGCCAGATCCGCCCGACGGATCTCGGGCGTATTGCGTGCCGGCCGGCTCGAGTGGCTGCCCTCGGTCCAAAGCCGCCAACAGGTGCCCGGCGCCGTCCGTCCCGCCCGCCCTGCCCGCTGGTCGGCCGAGGCCTGGCTGATCTCCTCCAACAGCAGGGTTTGAATCCCGCGCTCGGCATCGTAGCGCGCCACGCGCGCCAGCCCGGCATCCACCACGTGCCGCACTCCGTCGAGCGTCACACTGGTCTCCGCCACGTTGGTGCTGACCACGATCTTCCGGCGATCGCACGGCTGAAACGCCCGATCCTGCTCCTCCGGGGGAAGGTCCCCATGCAGGGCCATCAAGGCGACGTTTTCGCCCAGTCGCGCCGCACCCAAGGCCCGGATCGACGTCTGGATCTCACTCTTTCCTGGCATGAACACCAGGATGTCGCCTTCCCATCCGTTCGAAACGATGTCTTCCACCGCCGACACGGCCTTCTCCCACTCCGGCCGGGTATCCGTGTAGTCGGTCCACCGGACTTCCACCGGGAATGCGCGTCCCTCGGACACGAGGATCGGCACTTCCGCACCCAGATACCGCGCCACGGGCTCCGCTTCCAGCGTGGCCGACATGACGACCATCGCGAGATCGGGGCGGGACGTCCGGCGCAATTCCTTCACCAGGGCCAGCGCGACATCGCTGAGCAGATTCCGTTCATGGAACTCGTCGAACACGACGACCCCGACGTCCGACAGGTTCCGATCGTCCTGCAACCAACGCAGCAGGATGCCCTCGGTCACAAAGCAGAGACGCGTCTCGCGGGCGATGTGGTCCTCGAACCGCACCTGGTAGCCCACCTCGCCGCCGAGTTTCCCGCCACGTTCCCAAGCCACGCGGGACGCCACCGTGCGCGCGGCCACGCGGCGGGGTTGGAGGACCACAATGCGCTTCCCGCCGGCGATGCCGGCGTCGAGGAGCATCTGCGGAACCTGTGTGGTCTTCCCCGAGCCCGTCGCAGCGACCAACACGAGCCGACCGTGGTCGCGGAGGGCGCCGACGATCGGGTCGTGGTGCTCCCAGATCGGGAGTTGCCGAGGGTTCACGGGGAGATGGGAGCCCGCCGAGTCGGGGGCACTCAACTCTTTACCAGCGGATTACGCACTTTGAGCTGCGGAGAGCCTGAGAAATCGCGATCCGCCGACCCCCACTCGCCCACGCCACGATACAGACAGACCGCGGCAACCCGGGCGTCGTGAAATGAATGAGCGGGCTCCATGCTTCTGCCTAGGGCTGCCCGTATCAAGCGGTGGCAATCCGTGAAACGTGTGGTCCTCGACACCAACGTCGTGGCGAGTGCCTGCTTCTGGCGGGGCGTCTGCGGGCAGTGCCTCGAGGCGTGGGTCCGCGGCATCCCCGTGCTCTCGCCCGCGCGGTTCTTGGAAGTGCTGAACACCGGACGCTCGTGAGCGGAACCTGAAGCGGCGGTGCGATCCGGGACGGTTGGCCGTGGGGCAGGCGATGGCGGAGAGGGAGCGAATCGAACACTCCTGAGCCGGGTTGACCGGCTCACAGCGGTTTTGAAGACCGCGAGGGCCACCAGGCACCCTTCACTCTCCCCACGGCGACTCCGTTCACCCTTCCTGGGAACCGCGAGACGCACGCACTTCGGCCACCAGGAGGTCGTGATCCGGAAACTGCCGCGTCGCCTTCTTCGACCACATCAGCCGGCCGTTCACCGTCACCTCGAACGCGCCCCCGGTGGAAGGGACGAGTTTCAGGGAGGCGACCTCAAACTTGAGCGCCAACAATTTCGCCGCCAGACCGACGGCGTGCGGCTCGTAGTTTCAAGCCGCGCAATACTCGATGGTGATCTCCAGAGCCATAGTGCTCGACACCCTTGGTCCCCCCGATCGTCAGGTCAAGCGAGCAACGGCACGGAGTCACCTCGACCTCGTCGTCACGCCATTCGGCGCGGACTCACGTCCGCGGCTACTCTTCGTTTCGTTCCGTAGCCGCCGTCGTGAGACCGCGCTCGCTCCCCCGCTCCCGCTCACCCCGTTCGCCACGCCATTCAGCGCGGACCTACGTCCGCGGCTACTTCTTCTTTCGTGTCGTTTCGTTTCGTTCCGTAGCCGCCGTCGTGAGACGGCGCTCACTCCTC